>CADCUW010000253.1 GCA_902805985.1 uncultured Rubrobacteraceae bacterium | reverse complement strand
TCGAGCTCACCCTGGAGGAGAACGGTATCAGGGCCTGAGGCGCGCCTCTATTAGGACCGAGAGGGCCGGGGCGTAGCAGCCTCGGCCCTTCTTATACCCCTATTCATCCGAGTGCGTGGAAGGGTTGCTCTCCGAAGTTCGTCTTGACGAAGTTCTAAGAAGTTCGAAGCGAAGAGAAGAGGGCCGAGGGTATCCTCCTTTGGGGTGTCCCGGCCCCGTCACCTGCCCCGGAACCCTCACTGAGCAACGCGGCCGTAGACGTCCTCCAGCCGGACGATGTCCTCCTCGTCGAACTCGCCGAAGGAGATCTCCAGTATCCGTACCTCCCCTTCACCGGCCGAGGAGAGCCTGTGCACCGTCTCCCGTGGGATGAAAAGCTCCTCTCCGACCTCGGGCTCGAAGACATCTTCGCCGAGTCGTATCCGGGCCCCCTCGTCCAGAACGACCCAGAGCTCGTCGCGGTGATGGTGGTACTGGCTGGAGAGCTTGCCGCCCGGGGCGACGGTGATGATCTTGACCGTGCAGGTGAGGTTGTGGGTGTACTGCTCGAACCTGCCCCAGGGCTTATCCACCTTTATGGGAGGCGGACGGTGATCCAAGACGACCCCCTTTCGCTAACGGCCAGTTTAGCCCATCTGTGGTGGGAGCCTAAGACTGCGAACTTCGGCTTGAGGGGGTACTCAGAAGTTCGCTTAGCCTCGGCCCGCCCGGTCCGGGGGGTGGACGCATGGCCGGCTAACCCTGAGGCAGCCTTATCCGGCCCCCGGCCTCCAGGTGGCGGCGCGTCGCCCGGTTGAGCCTCCCCTCCCGGTACCACCCGACCCACCACGGCGCGAGCCACATGTAGCACGCGCAGTCGTAGTGCGCCCGGGAGGTGGACAAGTCGTTCTCCGGGGAGGGGTCTCGGATCAGCGCCTCGACGGCCTCCTCGTAGCGGGTCACTGGGTCGTCCATGCGACCATCCTATCCGCGCGGGGGCGTGGCCGGGGCACCATCACCCCGGCCCCTCCGCGAGAGAAGGTCCGCTTCCGCCGCCCACGGTCGGTGGCGTGGAATCTTCCCTTCGGGCGGAGGTCAGGCCCCGATAGAAGGGGCCAGGGTACGAGCCCTGACCCCTGCAAGGAACGAGCGGGCAACAACGGGCCAGAGACCCTGAAGTCTGGCCCCGGAGCCCCTAAGAAACGTCCACCGCGCCGACGTAGCCCGGCACGTCGTAGATCGACGACTCCACGACCGTCCCGTAGTAGGTCGAGGAGTGGATGACGGTGCCGTAGCCGGTGGCGATGCCCACGTGGGAGATGCCGTAGCCGGCCTCGTCGAAGAAGACGAGGTCTCCCGCGGCGGCGTCCGAGGGCGTGCCGTAGTTGTACTGGGCTACCGGGTCGTCGGGCAGGGAGACGCCGAGGTTGGCGTAGACGGCCGAGGTGAAGCCCGAGCAGTCGAGCCCCCCGGCACCGTAGGGCGTGCCGATGTAGGACTGCGCCTCCGCTACGGCAGCCTCTCCCGAGACCGCTTGGGCCGACGCCTCGGAAGGCGCGGTCGCGAGCAGGGCGGCCGACAAAACGGCGCACGAGAACAGGGCGACAAAGGTCTTGCGCATGTGGAGATCCCCCTCCAGTATTCGCTTGCTTGCACTTTCTTGCAACCACTTGCCACTTACAAGCGGGGGATGCTACCAGAGATCCGGGCGCCTTCAAGGGGCGGGGGGTGGACCGCGCCGCTCCCGGCCTTCTGGCACAATCGGCCGCCGAGGTGGGCCGGCGGACGTGCATCCTTCGGGCCATCTTTGCCGTCGCGGGGTTTGACCGACCGGCCAAGTGCGATACGAAATCCCGCGTACTACGAACGACTCCGAACGCCTGGCCCTCTCCTGGGGCCGGCGCTGGAAGGGAAGGGCATGGACCGACGCAGCACCAGCCTGGTCCGGGAGGAACTGGGCCGGGTGGAGAAAAAGCTCGCGGCGGCGAGGCTCCTCGAGCAACAGACCGAGGAGCGCCACGGGAGGGGGCCGCGGAGACCGAGGCCGTCCTCGAGGCCAGGCGGACCCGCGCCAGCGACCTGGAGGGGGAGCGCGGGGGGCTCGTGGACGAGCTCGGGAGGCGGGCGGTGGCCGAGGGGGGCTGGCGCCCCGACGACGCCGGCAGTGCCCTCCCGGACGGCGAGCCCGCGAGGTCTCCGGCGTGCGGGACGGCCGGTAGGCTGCGCGTAGGCCCCCACCCGCTCCTTCCCGAGCGCGGCTGGCTGATACACGACCGCTCGGGGGGTACGGTGGAGTGGGTGCGGAAGGTCCCCTCGCCCGCCGGCGTCGCGGAGATCCTCCGGGAGCACGGGGCGTCGTGGGATGGGGAGCTCCTCGCCCACTCGCTACAGCCCGTGCCCGAAGAAGCCGAGGAAGGAGAAGGGGGGCGCCAGGGGTCCCCCCGAGGCGGGGTTTAAGGCCCCCGAGGGCCGTGGTACACACCAGATAGGAAGCACCGCAGGCGACCACGGAAGGAGCGGATGAGTCCATGTGCTACGAGCGCAAGGACCGCGGTCTAGACGGGGAGGCCCGCAGGCCAAGGGCGGAGGAGGACCGGCGTCGTAGGAGAGCCGAGTCCGAGACCAGACCGGCGGATGGGGAGCGCGAGAAGACGCTCACCGAGAAGGCCAAGGAGATGGTCGGCACGAGATAGGTCGACAGACAACCGCACCATACCGGACCCCCGGCTCATCGCGAGCCGGGGGTCCCTTCCGTTGGGCGGTGCCCCGTCGGGTGTGAGCGCGTGGGCCGATCTGCACCTTTCGGCGCATGGTACGGGCCCGCCGGGGCGGTAGAGTCGCGGCCGCGATGCTCACCCTATGCGGAGGCTGCGGGCACAGGCTATGGTCGGAGATCAAGAACGCGGGTGCGTTCCGCTTCCTGGCCCACTTCGACGACGAGGGCAGCGCCACCTACGCCGAGCACTCCCCCTCCTGCCCTTCATGCGGCCTGAGGCTGGACAAGGGCATGAGCGGCCCTGAGGCGGCCGAGGAACACCCCCGCCGGGGCGGGTAGCTCGACCCTTCCCCTATTCACGGGAGTGCGTGGAAGGGTTATTCCGCGGACTTCGTGCTGAGGGGGTTCTCCGAAGTTCGCGGGCTCCGATACAGGCAAGCCAGGAGAACATAGAAAATGGTCGCGCCGAAGGTAAACAGCACCAGGATCGAAGTCTCTGCCGTGTTCACGGGTGGCTCCTGTCTGCGGTCGTGACGTACCGACGCTCCGAGTTCCGGATGCGCCGCCCCGTCCAGAGCAGTGCCGCTCCGGCCAGCGCCCCCGCCACCAACGGCAGCGCGTAGGAGAGGGCTCCCACTGCGCGCACCAGTACGCGGCGGTCCGCCGAGGAGTTGACGTGGGGGAAGGGCTCGTCGGGCACCTCGACCCCGAGGAACTCGCACAACGGCCCCCACCCCTGCCGCACCTCGTAGACCAGGAGCCGCTCGGCCGGCACCCCCTCCCTCACCTCCCGGACGTGGCGCTCGAAGGCCTCGATCGCCCGCCCGCGGTCCTTGAAGTAGGGGCCGAAGAAGTCTTCCCAGATCATCTCCAGCATCTTCGGTAGCCACCTCACGGTCGGGAGGAGGGGGAGAACCCTGGACAGACCCCGGCGCATCGGGTAGATAGTGCTGCGGACGCTCTCGTACCACTTCTCGGGGTCCCGCACCGAGAGCAGGACCTTCGCGTCCGGGTACTCCCGCGCGAGCTCCTTCCAGAAGTGGCTCCCCGGCCAGTCTGTGGTGGCCCCGTAGCCCTCGAGCAGACGCCCCCACTCCACGGGCTCCCCGCGCCGCTTGGCCAGCCCCGCCCGGTGCCACGCCCTGGCGCGCTTGGGGTCCTTGAAGACCTCGCCCATGTGGAAACAGGGCCCGAAGCCGAGTCGCTCGAGGGCAGCCTTCTGCGAGAGGGTGCCGGTCCTCGGGAGCCCCGCCCCGATAACCTTTATACCGCTCCCTCGTGGCGGTCCTTGGGACAAGGCCTCACGATCAACGGTGACGAAAGCACCGCGGCCGGCCTGTTCGGTGCGATCCATTCGGCGTTCCTCCTCGCCCCGCTCGGACGCGCTCACCGTGCACCGCCGCGTCCGGCCCGAGGAGCGGCCAGCACCGCCGCCGACATCGCCAGCAGCGCCGCCGGAGGCGCCATGTCCCTGGTCGATTCTCCTAACCTTAAATGGGTGGCGAGCGCCCCGACCATCGTCGCCGAGAGCAGCAGCCCAGCAAGACCTGCGCCAACTTCGTCGCGTACCTCATGGGTTTTTTCCTCCTTCTCCTCGGCCGCTACGCGGCCGTTCGCTTGCGTCGCGGCGATGCGGGGGGACGCTCCGTGGTCCCTCGCCTAACGAACAGCCGTTCGAGGTACGCCTCCAGGCCGACGACGTCCGCGGCCTCGCCCCGGTAGGCGACGTGGCCGTCTGGCCGGACGAGGAACAGGATCGGCGTCCGGGCGCCGTAGCGCTCGTGCAGCCCCTCGTTCTCCGCCGGTACGGGGTGGACGACGGCGGTAGCCGCGTACCGGTCGAGCAGGGCTTCCAGCTCCTCGCGGAGGGCGTCGAGCCCGGGGCCCGGCTTGCGGCCCTCGAAGAGGAGCAGGTGGTGGTCGGGGCCACGGAGAAGATCGAAGAGGCTCGTCCCCGCATTTGGACCGGCCTCGAAGAAGCCGTAAGGGGCGCGGTCGCCGGCCTTCGGCTCCCCCCTCACAGGCTCGGACCCGGCGACGGCCGGGCTGTCGCCGTAGCTCGTCCAGAGCTGGGATATGAGCCAGAAGGCCCGCCTTCTGATGGGCGGTATCAACGACACGAGGCGGAAGAGCAGGGGGACGGCGAAGAGCTTGGGTCCCTGGGCTACCGGGTTGGTCGTGACCTGCAAGGAGAAGCCCCGGTCCGAGCCGTTGAGTATCGCGCGGGCGAACGGCATGCGCTCGGCCTCGTAGGAGTCGAGGAGCGCCTCGCGGGCGTGGCCCTCCGCGACAAGCGCCAGCTTCCAGCCGAGGTTGTAGGCGTCGCCGATGCCGGTGTTCATCCCTTGGCCGCCGGCGGGGGAGTGGATGTGGGCGGCGTCCCCGACGAGAAAGATGCGCCCGACGCGGAAGCGCTCGGTCATGCGGCGGTGGACGCGGTAGACGCTGGTCCAGTGGGCGGCCGTGATCTTGGTCTCCAAGCCGCTGTGCTTGTCCAGGACCTCCTGGATGTCCCCGGCCGTGATCTCCTCTCTCCCCCGCAGCTCCGCGGGTACGCTCCCGACGAGGCGGAAGCGCCTCTCGCCCGGCATTGGAAAGAACGCGTAGAAGCCCTTGCGTGTCAGGTCCATGTGGGCCTGCCGGGGGTCCAACCCCGATTCCATCTCCACGTCCGCCAGAAACAGGGTCTCCTCGTAGGTGCCGCCCTCGAAGCTCAGGCCGAGCGAGTGGCGGACCGGGCTGCCCGCCCCGTCCGCGCCGACGACCCATCCCGCCTCGATGGTCTCCTCGGAGCCGCTAGCATGCCGCACGGTCGCACGGACGCCGCCCGGCGACTGTGCCACCGAGAGAAGCTCCGTGCCCCACTCGACCCCGCCGCCGGCCTCCTCGAGGCCCCGGATCAGGAGCCGCTCGGTCCTGTCCTGCTCGTAGACCAGGGCGAACGGGTAGGGCGTGCGCTCGGCCTGGCCGTCGTCGAAGAAGGAGAGCTTCCCGGCGCGCTTGCCGTCCTTGAGAAGCTCGGCGGCTCCCAGCCTTCGCCCCTCCTCGACCGCTTGATCGGCCAGGCCGAGCCTGTCCAGTAGCTCCAGGGTCTTGGCGTGCATCACCAGCGCCCGGGTCTCCTCGATGGGACCGGATTTCTTGTCGATGATCCTTAAAGACGCCCCGCTCCGGGCCAGCAGGTTCGCCGCCGTCAGGCCCGTGGGTCCCGCACCAACGATCAACACGTCCGTCTTCACCCCGAGCATGACGCCTCCTTCATACGTTCGTTTGATTCGTCCGTTTGCATCATACAGACGTATGCTAAGATGTCAAGGGAAGCGGAGAAGGAGTTTCGGGAATGACTACAGATGCGAGACGGACGGCCACCGACACGAAGACGAGGATCCTCGACGCCGCCGAGCGGCTGTTCGCCGAGCGCGGGTTCGAGGGGACTTCGATCAGGGCGGTGACCGCCGAGGCCGGGGCGAACCTGGCTGCGGTGGGCTACCACTT
>CADCUW010000252.1 GCA_902805985.1 uncultured Rubrobacteraceae bacterium | reverse complement strand
GGGAGCACGATGCCCTCGGTCAGCACGAACTCGGGTGGGGAGGTGGCGAACCACGAGATAAAGTCGGCGACCTGATCCGGTCGAAGAACCTGCGTCGCGGGGGCTTCGGCGGGTTCGCCCTGTTGGCGTTCTTCTGGGGAGAAGGCGCCCCAGTTGGTCGCCATCGCGCCGGGGTAGAGCACGATCGCCCGGATGCCATGCTCCCTGCCCTCGTCGGCCAGCGCCTCGGTGAGCCCCGTGAGGCCGAATTTGGAGGCGCAGTAGGCCGAGGCGTTCGCCCATCCCTTCTTACCGGCGACCGATGAGACGTTGACGATCGTGCCGCCCCCCGCCCCGCGCATGTGCGGGAAAGCGGCCTTCGAGAGCAGAAACGGCGCCCGCAGGTTCACGCAGAGCGTCCGGTCCCAACCCTCCACGTCCAGCTCCTCGACGGGTCCGGGCGCGTCGGTGCCCGCGGCGTTGATGAGCACGTCTATGCGACCGAAGGCCTCGACGGTCTTCTCGACCGCCCCCCTCGCCGCGTCGGCCGCGGCCAAATCCGTGGGCAAGGCCAGGGCGTGGCGCCCGGTCTCCGAAACCTCCCTCTCAGCGCCCGCCAGATCCTCCTCGCTCCTCGCCACCAGCGCGACGTCTGCCCCGGCCCGGGCGAGGGAGATAGCCGTGGCCCTCCCCAGGCCGCTGCTGGCCCCCGTTACGAGCGCCGCCCTGCCCTCCAGCGTCCGACTTCCACCAGCGGTTGCCTCACTCATGCCTTATCGCCTCCGGTACGGTGCCATCGACGCGCAAGCATGACACCAACGCGGGACCGCAGTCAATCCACCGCGAAGGCCCCGATACCGGGGTCAGGCGTCGAGCACGATATCGGAGAGGGGGCTGCCGATGCAGATCAGGCGCAGGCCCTTCTCCAGCTCCTCGTCGCCGATGGCGAAGGCCATGTCCTGGTCGATCTCACCCTCCAGGCACTTCTGGATGCAGGTGGTACACGTTCCGCTGCGGCAGTCGTAGGGAAGCGTGAGCCCGGCCTCCTCGGCGGCTTCGAGAATGTACTCGTCCTCCGCGATCTCCAGGGTGAGCCCGCTCTTCTTGAAATGGACCTTGTGCTTCTTCGCCACGCTATCTCCTAACAGACAAGAGCCCCGACCCCGAAGCTGCGGGGGCCGGGGCTCTCGGTTTTCGAGTCTCCAGCTTCGACGTTACCCGGGGCTGAAGCCTACTTCTGCTCGAACTCCTCGCCCGGGGCGCCGCACACCGAGCATTCCTCGGGCGGCTGTGTGCCCTCCATTGTCTCGCCGCACGTGCCGCAGGCCATCGTGACGGTCATGGGCGGGTGCGGGGCGCCGCCGTCCTCGGCCTCGATGGACTCGCCGGTGTCCTTCGCGAGGTCCGCTATGGAGACCTTGCCGGTTATGACGTCCTCCATCGTGGTGCGGGCGCCGCTCAAAGCGTCCTCGGCGAGGGCGAGGTCTATGCGGGTGACGCCGCGCTCGCGGGCGAGCTTCTCGGTCATGTTGCGCGAGATGTTCCGCATGAAGCCCTTGGGGGCCCGGTCGAGGCGCGCTATGGCCTCCTCGGTCCACGTGAACTCCCTGGAGCCGCCCTCGGGGACCTTGAGCTCCTCACCGGCCTTCTGGAAGGCGGAGTGGTCGATGGGACAGGCAGCCCCCGTGGTCTCCTGGACCTTCTGCTTGGCGTGGCTCACGGGGCATCCGCCGCCGGACTTGACCTCCGGGGCCTCGCGGCCCGTCTCCTCGCGGTACTGCTGCTCGACGTACTCGCGGGTGATGGTGGAGTAGCCCTTCTTGAGCGCGCTCTTCTCGACGCGCGCCCTGACGCGGCGCTTCTCCTGCCACTCTTCGAGGCTATCGAGGAGGGTGGTCGCGTCCTCCGTCCAGTGGAGCTCGCGGCCGTCGTAGACCTCAGAGAGGTTCATGGTCTCGTCGCCGCTCGTCGTGGCTATGCCGGCGTCCACGGCGTGGAAGTGGGTCGGGCCCGAGCCGCAGACCGGGCACTTCGCCGGCTTGCCCTTGGCGACGTAGCGGCAGACGTCGCACTCGAAGCGGTCCTGACCCTGGGCTACGCGGTGGATCTCGTCCTGCACGTCCGCTGAGACGCCCGCCACGTCGCCCTGATCCTCGCTCCGGCCAAACCCGCCGCGGCCGGCATCGAGGATCTCATCCTTCGTCACCTCGCCGTTCCCGTTCGTGTGGCCGTTGCCGTTTGCCTTACCGTTTGCGGACCCGTTGCCGTTTACCTTGTCCGCCGTGCGCTCGTCGAAGTCTTTGAAGAGGGAGTCGATGGGCTTCTCCTCGCCCATGGCCTCGGCCTCGCGCATCTGGTCGCCGATGGCGCGCATGGACTCCATGGCGCCGGGGGGGAGGATGCTCTTGATGACCTCGTCAATGACGCCGGTCGTTATTACCGTGTAGCCCTTCTCGATGGCGTAGCGGATGATCGCACCCGTAGCCATCCCGACCACGAAGCCCGGGATGCGGTCGAGGCGCTGCAGGGCCTCGTCGGTCCAGGTCATGTGCTCTTCTGCGGTGTAGAGGTCCGGCGCCTGGTACTCGTAGTTGCCGACGAGCACGTTCGTCGGCAGGTAGCGCATCATGTTCTCGGTGTTGCCGCCGATGTCCATCTCGTCGTCGGAGTGGTAGCCGATGCGGCCCATCACGACCAGGGTCGGGTTGACCTCGTTGACGTACTTCATGGTCTGCTCGAAGGGCTTGCCGGCGAGCAGCGTCGTCTTGAGCTCGACGCCCTCGTCCTCGGCGATCTTCTTGGCGACCTCGAGGTGTGCCGTGTAGATCTTGGCGAGACCCGAGTCGATGATCTCCTCATGCAGCTTCTCCTGCTCCTTGAACCGGAACACCTTCTGCGCCTTGGAGGAGAGAACGCCCGCGATGGAGTGGAACATCGCGTAGTGGAAGTAGGGGTCGAAGACCGAGATCGCCTCGACGGTCCCGCCGAACTCCCGCGCCAATCCAATCGCCCGCTTCAGGCCGCCGAGCGACTTGGCCGAGCCGTCCACGGCGACGACGATGTGCTCGAACGGCGAGCGGTCGAGGTCCTTGACGATCAGGGTGTCGGCGTGTGTGAGGCGGCGGACGACGCGCTCGGTGACGGTGCCGAGGACCGTGTCCTTGACCGCGGCCATGCCCATGGCGCCGATGACGACGAGGTCGAAGTCGTTGTCGTTGACGTCCTCCACGATGACCTTGAAGTTCTTGCCTTCGAGGGAGCGGCGTACCAGCTCGACGTCGTATTTCTCGCAGAGCGGTTCGAGGACATCTATATAGGAGTCGGTGATTATCTCAAGGCCCTTGGTGATCAGCTGGTCGTGGATCTTGCGCTGGCGCTTCATCTCGTCTTCGTCGCGAAACTCTTCCGGCAGGCCTGATTCCATCTGGCGGAAGCGGACGTCGTGCATCTTGGCGGCGTAGGCGTGGCAACCCGCGACCCTGCCCCCGAACTGCCGCGCAACGTCAACGCCTATAACGCACGCCTGGTTGGAGTAGTCCGAGTTATCGACCGGGACGTAGATCTCTTTGTACATGTACCGCTCCCCTTACCGTCTGGACGCCGGACTGGATGCTATGAGCCTGCGGCGCGAAAACGCCGCCTCCACGCCTGCGTAATGTACCGTTTCACCCCCTACACCGCAAATAAACCCGTTCACACTTCGTCCCTTTGAGTCGCGGCCTTCCGCCAGGAGCATCCCGGGTCTGTATGATGCCTACCCAGGCAGGTTTGTCTCCGAGGGCGGTCTATGGACAGCGAAGACAGGTCCCTCCTAAAGAACACCCGCTTCGTGCGGCTCTGGGTCGGGCAGGGGCTCTCGTTCGTCGGCGACTTCGTCTCCACGGTGGCCCTGGTGCTCCTGGTCGTCGATGTCTCGGGCAGCGCGTCGGCCGTCGGCGGCGTCCTGGTCGCCCGTCTGCTGCCCACCCTCGCGAGCCCGCTCGTCGGCGTGCTCGCCGACCGACTCGACCGCCGGGCCGTGCTGGTCGCCGCCGACCTCGTCCGGGCGGTCCTGGTCGTCGGCCTGATCTTCGCCCGCGACCTGCCCGTGATATTCGCCCTGGTCTTTCTCCTCGGCGTGGCGCAGACGGTCTTCAACCCGACCGTCCGCGCCGCCTTCCCGGGCGTCGTCGGCGGCGGCGACCTGGTTAGGGCCAACGCCCTCATAAGCGGCACGTTCAGCTTCTCCGTGATGGCGGGTCCCGCGCTGGGCGGCGTGCTCGTGGCCTTCGTCGGCGTTGAGATGGCCTTCCTGATCGACGCCCTGACGTTCCTGGCGTCGGCCGCGCTTCTCTCCACGATCCCGCTCCCCGCCCCCGAGCGGGGTGACGCCGAAGAGGGTTTTCTCCGGGAGCTGCGGGCCGGGTTCGGCTACCTCGCCGGCGCGCGCGTGCCGCTCGCGATCGTGGCCGGGGCCTTCCTCGCCACCCTCACGGCCAACGCCACGATCCCGGCCGAGGCCTTCCTCGCCAAGGAGACCTTCGGCACCGGGGACGTCGGCTACGGCCTGCTCGCGAGCCTGTGGGGAGGGGGCATGATCCTGGGCTCCGCCCTGACGGTGGTGCTCGGCGGCAGGATGAAGCTGACGCTGCTCTACTTCCTGAGCATCTTCGCCACCGCCATAGCGTTCGTCGGGGTGGGCCTCTCCCCGACCTTCGTCCTGGCCCTCGGGGCCATCGCGGTCGCCGGCGTCGCCAACGGCGTGGACAACGTCGCGACCGACACCGTCCTGCAAGAGCGGGTTCCCGACGCCTTTCTCGGGCGCGTGTTCGCCGCGAGGTTTATGACCTTCAGCGCCGGGGAGGCCGTAGCTTACCCGCTCGGCGGCCTACTCGTGGACGCCACGGGCCCCCGCCCCACGTACCTCCTCGCTGGTGCGGCGACGGCAGCCGCAGGCCTCCTCGTCGTACTGCTCGTCGTGGTCCCATACGGCAGCAAGCGATCCGGTCGCCGGAACGTCAAATGACCATGGGGGTTCTTTGTCGCCTTGCCGTGGGAAAAGTAGCATGAAGTTCAAGACACAGAGAGAGGAGGTGAAGACATGGCCCGCAAGTCCTGGTAGTTCGAGGTGGTCAGGTACATCCAGCTATAGGAACGAGTAACAGAGGGAGGTGAGCTATAAGTGGCCCGCAAGAGCTGGTAACAACTGCAAAGATCTACCCTATGTACGGGGCCTGAGCCGTGTGCAACAATGCGAGCCATGAGCCCGGGCCCCGCAACCGAAAACCAGAACCCAGGCGAGGTTCACCTCAAGACCTACGTCGGGGCTCTGGCCGCCTTCGCGATTGCCCTGGCCGCCTCCTGGGCCTACTGGTACGGTGTGGAGCTCGACGCACGAATCGTGGCGGGGACGGCGATCTTCGCCGGGCTCGTGCTGGCGAGCTTCGCCCTGTCGGTGCGCATAGGGGAGCACACCCTCATGGGCACGTGGGACGTGTGGCTCGTGCTGGCGGTCGTCACCCTCGGCCCGACGTGGGCCGCCGTCGCTGCCGTGCCGACCGCGCTGTTCGTGGGCCGGCGGGACTCGCTCCGGGCCGCCTACGACGTCAGCCAGAACGCGATCACGATCCACCTGGCCGGCGCGGTGTTCTCCCTGTCGTCCGGGCCGCTCATCCTCTCCGGATCAGCGGACGCGGCGGTCTGCTACGGGGCGCTCGCTGCCGGCGCGACCCTTGTGGTTGCCAACGAGGCGATAGACGGCGGCCTGCTCAAGATCAAGTACGGCCAGCCGTTCCGCGAGACGTGGGAGGAGAACTGGCGGCCTTACCTGCCGTCTGACGCCGTCAACGTGCTGACCGTGGGACTAGGGGTCCTCGCCTTCCTCGAGTACGGGCCTTTGGCCGCCGCGGTCGCGGTCGTCGGCTCGATGATGAGCCGGGCGCTGGTCTACCGCTCGCGGGACAAGGTGAGGGAGATAGGCGAGCTGCGCGCCAGGGTCTCCTCGTTGGAAGATACCCTCTCGGTCTCGAACGTGACCTTCGGGACCATGATCGTGCGCGACCTGGGGCGCAGGGACGGCTTCACCCACCGTCATGCGGCGGCCACGGCGGTCTACGCGGCGGATCTGGCGCGCGAGATGGGTACGGACGAGGCGCGTGTGGGGCGGCTGCGGTTGGCGGGCCTCCTCCACAACGTCGGCCTGCTCGGGCTGCCGGAGGAGTTGCTGCTGGCGACGGG
>CADCUW010000251.1 GCA_902805985.1 uncultured Rubrobacteraceae bacterium | reverse complement strand
ACGCGGCGCTCGGCATCGCGGCCGTGCCGCTGCTGCTCACGCTCTACATCTACTTCGCGTACGGGAGCGACCTCGGGGCGGCGTCGCTTACCCAGGACTTCACCTGGCTCCCCTCGCTCAACATGGGGTACCGGGTCGGCCTCGACGGCCTGGGCTTCGGGATGTTCTTCCTGACGGCCCTGCTCACGCTCATAGCCGTGGTCGCCTCATACGACGTGCGGGAGAACCTCAAGCAGTACTTCGCGATCCTGTTTATCGCCGAGGTCGGGATGCTCGGGGTGTTCGCCGCGGAAGATCTGATCCTGTTCTACATCTTCTTCGAGATCACGCTGATCCCGATGTACCTCCTCGTCGGCATCTGGGGCGACGAGAACCGCCGCCAGGCGGCCATAAAGTTCTTCGTCTACACGTTCTTGGGCTCCACGGTCATGCTGGCTGGCTTCCTCGCCTTCGGTATCCTCGCCGGCACGTATGCTATGGAGTCCCTGACGGCGGGCGGCGGCCTCGGGCGCACGGCCCAGATCGCGATAGCGGCGCCCATCCTCTTCGGCCTCTTGGTCAAGGTGCCGGCGGTGCCGCTGCACGGCTGGCTGCTCGACGTGTACGTCTCGAGCCCGATCTCGACGAACGTCGTGCTCTCGGGCATCCTCCCGAAGCTCGGCACCTACGGCCTGATAAAAGTCGCCATACCCCTCCTTCCCCAGGGCGTCCAGCCCTTCCTGCCGTACCTGGCGGTCTTCGGGGCCATAAACATCGTCTACGGCGCCTTCGTCGCCTTCCTCCAGCCGGACCTGAAGGCGCTCGTCGCCTACTCGTCCATCGGGACTCTGGGGTTCATCCTGCTGGGTGCCGCCTCGGGCAACGCGGTCGGCCTGAACGGGGCGGTGTTGCAGCAGGTTACGCACGGGCTGTACTCGGCGCTATTGTTCGTGCTGGTCGGCGTGATCGCGACCAGGACCGGGACGCGCAAGATACGGGAGCTCGGCGGCCTCGCCGCCAGGATGCCCTGGGCCGGCGGCCTGCTGGCGCTGGGAGCCATGGCCGCGATGGGGTTGCCGGGTCTCGCCGTGTTCGTCTCGGAGTTCATGAGCATCATGGGCGGGTACGACGCCTTCCCGATTCAGGGCATCCTGGCGGCTCTAGGCATCGTGCTCTCGGCGATGTACCTCTTGTACATGCTGGCGCGGGTCGTGTTCGGCCCGATCCAGAAGCCGGCCTATGAGGCCGTCGGGGATGCGGGGCCGATGGAGATGGCGGCGGCCGTGCCGCTGGCGGTGTTGCTGGTGCTGTTCGGCGTCTTTCCGGCCCTTCTTATCAGCGTCCAGCGGCCCGGCGTCGAGGCGGTCTTGAGCGCGATAGGGGGAAGCTAGTGGCGTTTAGTGGAGTGACCTTCGTAGCCATCCTCCCCGAGCTTGTAGCGCTCGGGTTCGCGATCGGGGTTCTTCTCATAGGCGTATTCTTCGAGCGTAGCGTGGGCCTCGTGGCCGGGCTCGCAGCCCTCGGCGCCCTCGCCGTCTTCGGGAGCGCCGCGGGCCTGCTCGCCGCCGGGTTCGAGGGCGAGTTCTTCGGCGGCGGGTACGTGGTCGACAACTTCGCGCTGTACTTCAAGCTCGTGGTCTCGGGGAGCGCCTTCTTCGCGGTGCTCGCCGCGGCGCGGTGGTCCGGGGGTACCGGGGACGCGCCGGAGTACCTGACGCTGATCCTGTCGGTGGTGCTCGGCTCCATCCTGCTCGTCTCGATGCGGGACCTCTTCGGCATCTTCCTCGCGATAGAGCTCGCGACCATCCCCTCCTACGCGATGGTCGCCTTCGATAGGCAGCGACGCGAGAGTGCCGAGGGCGGGATGAAGTACCTCATAACGGGTGTGGTCGCCTCCTCTGTGCTGCTCTACGGGATCGTCCTGATCTACGGCGTCTCGGGCTCCGCCGAACTATCGGCCGTCGCCGAGACGTTCTCCGGCAGCCTGACCCCTGTCGCCCTGCTCGGCCTCGTGCTGCTCCTCTCCGGCTTCGCCTTCAAGGTCTCGGCGGCGCCCTTCCACTTCTGGACCCCTGACGCCTACCAGGGGGCGCCTACGAGCGCCGCGGCTTTCCTCTCGGTCGCCCCGAAGGCCGCGACCTTCGCGGTGTTGCTGCGGATACTCCTTGAAGGGATGCCGGAGGCGGCGCCGACGTGGACGGCGGTGATGGCATTCCTGGCGATCCTCACGATGTTCGTCGGGAACCTTGCGGCGCTACGCCAGCGCAACGTGCGCCGGATGCTGGCGTACAGCTCGGTTGCCCACTCGGGGTATATCCTGGCGGCGTTCGCGGCCTTGCAGGGGGCGGGCCTCCAGCGGGCCGTGGAGGCCGTCCTGATCTACTCGGCCGCCTACGCGGTGATGAACATCGGGGCTTTCCTCGTCATCGACCTCGTCGGGGAGGAAGGGAAGAGCTTCAACGGCCTCTTCCGCTCCCGGCCGGCGCTCGCGGCGAGCATGGGTGTCTTCATGGCCTCCCTGGTCGGTATTCCGCCGTTCAGCGGGTTCTGGGGGAAGGCCTGGGTCATCTTCTCGGGGGCCGAGTCGGGCTCCGTGCTGGTCTTCGTCGTCGTCGGCGCGCTCGTCGTCAACAGCGTGCTCTCGGTGCCTTACTACTTCGGGATCATACGCAACATGTTCTTCGAGAAGCCGACGCTGGACGCGGTCGAGCCCTCCGGGGGCGGCGCCCTGAGGTTCTCCGTCTACGTCCTCGCGCTGCTGACGGCGCTGTTCTTTCTCCTTATCGTCCCGATCTCCGCCATCGCCGGCGGCTCGGGACTGCTCTAGAACTGTACCGGATGCCCTTAATCCCGTGGCCCGTGATCCGCGACTGCTTTAAGCTCGGGGTCCTTTGAAAGCCGTAGTTCTTGTGGGTGGGCAGGGGACCCGGCTGCGGCCGATCACCTACGACATCCCGAAGGCGCTGGTGCCGCTGCGCAACCGGCCTTTCATGGGGTACATGCTTGACTTCCTGCGGCGCGGGGGGCTCGACGGGGCCGTGCTCTCTTTGGGTTACCTGCCGGACCCGATACAGGCCTACCTGGAGGGCTGGGATGGGCTTCGGGAGTTCTCGGTGGACTACGCGATCGAGGAGCGCGCGCTCGGGACGGCCGGCGGCATCAAGAACGCCGAGGAGTACCTGGGCGGCGAGACGTTCGTCGTGGTCAACGGGGACGTGCTGACGGGGACGGACCTCGCCGAGGCCATAAGGATCCACAAGGCCAGCGACGCGCTCGCCACGATCACGCTGACGAGCGTCGAGGACCCGACGGCCTACGGCCTCGTCGAGGTGGACCACGACATGACCGTCAGGCGGTTCCTGGAGAAGCCGGCCGCCGACGAGGTGACCACGAACCTCGTAAACGCCGGCATCTACGTCTTGGAGCCCGAGGTGCTCGCCATGATTCCTGCCGGCCGCGAGGTCTCCATCGAGCGCGAGATCTTCCCCGAGCTTCAGGCGCAGGGACGTATGCGGGCCCACGTCTCGAGCTCGTACTGGCGCGACATCGGCACCCCGCGCAGCTACCTGGCCGCCTCCCACGACGTCCTCTCGGGTGCTGTCGGCATGGACCGCGAGGGCTTTGACTACGTGCAGGTCGCCCCGTCCGCCAACTGCGGCAAGAACGTCAAGCTCCTCCCGCCACTCTCGGTGGACGAGGGCTGCGAGCTCGATACCCTCGCCACCATCGGCGGCCGGTCCTCACTGGGCCGGGGCTGCCGCGTGGGCCGCAACGCCGTCGTCGAGGGGAGCATCATGCTAGATGGGGCCGAGGTCGAGGCCGGAGCCGTCGTCCGCGGCTCCATCATCGGCAGGAACGCGCGCGTCGAACGGGGCGCCATCGTCCGCGGCCTCTCGGTGCTCGGCGCCGGATGCATCGTCGGTGAGGGCAACGTCCTGGACCAGGGCATCCGGGTGAACCCGGGCGTCGTACTTCCCCCGCGTAGCCTGAGGTTCTAGGGCATTACTGAGGTTCTAGGGCATTGAGGGTTTGAGGCCTTGGGCGTGCCACACGCACCCTGGAGCCCGACGTCGCCCCGATTAGCCCGAGAGCTTCATGCTCACAGCATCCTCGCACCATAACGCCTGAAGGCCTAGAACCTCAAAACCTCATTGCCTCCATGGCCTCCATGTTCAGTAGTCGTGAAGAGCAGCGCTATCAGGCGGCTGCCTTGCCTTGCAGGTCGGCCTCGATGCGTTCCAGGCTGCGGCCCTTCGTCTCCGCCACGCGGGAGCGGACGAAGAGCAGGGCGGCGGACGCGACGACCGCGTAGGACAGGAAGACGATCCCGGCGCCTACCGTAGCCAGGAGGATCGGGAAGGTCTGGGAGACGGCGAAGTTGGCGCCCCAGTGCAGGAAGATGGCGAGCCCCATCGCGGTGCCCCGGATCCTCAGGGGCAGAATCTCCGGCAGCATCACCCACACCGTCGGCCCCCAGCTAACCGCAAACGAGCCGATAAACGCCGCCAGGCAGGCCAGCGTTATGATCGCCAGCGGGTCCGTCGGGTTGTTGGGCGCGGGCAGGAGCAGCGAAGAGACCCCCAGGACGACGAGGCTCGCGATCATGCCCACCAGGCCGCCCACCAGCAGCGGGACGCGGCCGGTGCGGTCGATCAGGCGTATCGCAACCAGGGTCATGACCACGTTGAGCAGGCCGATCGCGACGTTGGCGTAGGTCGCCGCCTGGTCCCCGAAGCCGGCCTCCGTGAGGGTCGTCGGGGCGTAGTAGATGATGGTGTTGATGCCGATGATCTGCTGGAAGACGGCGAGGCCGACGGCGACTATGAGGGCCGGCCTGACCCACGGGGCCGCAAGCTCGCGCAGCCCGCCCTCCTCGTCGCGCTCTACCTCCTTGATCTCCCGGATCTCCTGCTCGACCGCCTCCTCGTTACGAGTCTGGCGCAGCACGTCGCGGGCATCCTCGTCCTTGCCCCTGCTGACCAGCCACCGCGGCGTCTCGGGCATGAAGTACATGCCGACGAGAAGTACGAGGGAAGGGATCACGGCGAGCCCCAGCATCGTGCGCCAGGCCTCTGAGGCGGCGAGCAGCGCGTTGACGATGTAGGCGACGAGGATGCCGACGACGATCATGAGCTGGTTGAGGGAGGAGACAGCACCCCTTATCTCCGTCGGCGCCACTTCCGAGAGGTACAGGGGCACGATGAGGGCCGCGGCCCCCACGGCGAGCCCGAGGACGATCCGGAACAATACGAGCACCCCCACGTTCGGGGCCATAGCCGCCCCGATGGCGCCCACGGAGAAAATGATGGCGGCGATAATGATGATCCGACGCCTCCCCAATCTGTCCGAAAGCGGGCCGGCGACCCCGGCCCCGGCCATCGCCCCGAGCAGCAGCGAGCTGACCACGAGCCCCTGGTAGAAGGCGTTGAGACCCAAATCCGCCTTGATGAACAGGATGGCCCCGGAGATGACACCGGTATCGTAGCCGAAGAGCAGACCACCCAGAGCACCGAAGAAGTACACCAGTGCGTTCGAGCTGTTGCCGGTAGTGCTTTGAGCCCCCTGTGCCATCCTGATTCCTTTCTCGTAAGGTGGATACCCTCCCAATCCGGCGCAGTATACGCGCCGGTGGAACAACGGGATACGCCCAGGGCGTCCTTTGAGATCCGGGCCTCACCGGCCGATAACCTGTGCCAGGGGGCCTTCTCTTTAAGGAGACATCGTTGTACGAACCCTACCTGGCCGCGCTGGCGGATCTCTTCTACCCGCAGTGGTGCGTCTCCTGCGACCGGCGGGCCGGCGACGTCCTGTGCCGCCCATGCTGCGAGTCTCTGCCGTGGACGGGAAGCCCAACCTGCGAGTGCTGCGGCGTTCCGACGGCGCTGGAGACCCCGGCCTGCGGCGCGTGCAAGAGCGTGGAATTCGCCTTCGAGACGGCCAGGGCACCCCTCCGCTACGAGGGTGTGGGAAAGGAGATCGTGCACGCCCTCAAGTACCGCGGGTACACGGCCGTCGTCGAGAAGCTCGCCGCGCCGCTGCTGGCCGAGGCGGTGGATGACCCCGGCAGATTCGACGCGGTCGTGCCGGTGCCGTTGCACAGGACCCGACTCAAGAAGCGCGGCTTCAACCAGGCCGCGCTGCTGGCGCGGGGGCTCGCCCGCCGGATAAACACGCCCGTTTCCGATACACTAGAAGTCGTGCGGAGCACCCGGGATCAGGTAGAGCTCTCG
>CADCUW010000250.1 GCA_902805985.1 uncultured Rubrobacteraceae bacterium | reverse complement strand
GCGGGCCGGGAGGACGAAGGTTCAGCAGGTCGGCGTAGTGGATGGGGAAGACTTGAGTCGTGGCCAGGCAGGAGGCGAGGAAGAGGAGGCAGAGGCCGGCGCCGGCCGGGCCCCCCGCGCACAGGGGGGCGAGTGGGAGGAGCCAGATCTCATACTGCGGAGAGAGGACCTTGGAACCGAGCATGAACGCCAGTATAAGGGCCGCCGCGTACCGGGGGAATTCGGCGCCGTCGAGCCTCCGCAGACGATGCCGCCGCAACATCACCAACCCCGTGATTAGAAGCAAGACCGTCGTAGCGGGCAGGCTGAGGCCCGCCGCGAGCCCGGTTCCGGGCCCGATTGCCTCGAAGGCGCCGAACTCGAAGACGACCCCCTCCGCCCGCCCGAAAGCCATCAACACGGAAGCCGCCACGCTCTCGACCTGCAGGCCGCGCTCCGCGTGGTACGCGAAGCTGCCGGCGAACCCGCCACCCCCGAAGAAGAGCGCCGGCACGAAGAAGAGCGCCGCCACCGCGAAGAAGACCCCGAGACCACGGCCCGCGCCACGCCGGACGAAGACCAGCGGCAGTACCGCCAGCGCCGGCACGAGCTTCGCCGCCGCCCCGAACCCCAGCGAGGCGTAGGCGAGCGGCGCGTAGCGACCGCCGAGGACCGCCCCGAACGCGGCGGTCGCGAGCGCCAGGGCGACGACGGCGTCGTAGCGGGTGACGGCCACGGGGTAGAGAAGCAGGGCGCCCGCGGCGAGGGTCAGCGCCGGCACGGGCCACACCCGGGGGCCGCCGAGACGCCGCGCCGTCAGCGCGACGAGGACGAGGGCGGCGACCAGGCCGAGCGCCATCCCGGAGGAGAAGAGGTCGATGAACCCGGATCTCGTATCCGAGAGCAGGGCCGGGGGGAGGAAGGCCGGGAGGCTGCCGGGGGGGTACTCGAGAAAGAAGTCGCGGTAGGGGAGGTCCCCGCGCAGCAGGGACTCCCCGGCCTCGCGGTAGGTCGCGAGGTCGTTCGAGCCTTCCCGCAGGTCCGAAGGAAGGCCGCGGGAGAGCCGCATGAGGCCTGCGTACAGGAGGGCGCCCAGCCCTGTCAGGGGTGCCCAGAAGAGGAGAATGCCGCGAACGTGCGAGTCCTGGCGGATTACGCCTGGCCTTCCAGCCTTTGGCCGAAGAGGGCGGCTAGAGGTTCGAGGCCCTCCGGGGCGCCGGTGACGAGCAGGGAGTCGTCGCCCCTGAGCGTGTAGGTGTCGCGAGGGCGGTAGGTCCAGCGCCCGGCGCGGTTGACGGCGAGGGCGAACATGCCGGTCTCGGTCTCCAGTTGGAGGGCTTCGAGGGTCTTGCCGTCGGCCGGGGAGCCGGGCGAGACGGTGAGCTTTAGCACGATCTCATCGGACTCGCCCAGAGCCGCCGAGAGGACGGGGTGGACCTCCTCGCCCTTCTCCACGATCCAGACCATCTCCATCGCGCAGTCGGCGATGGTCTCCGACGCCGTCGCCAGGTGCAGCACGCCCCTGAGCCTCGATGAGTCCTCGATGTGGCGGGCGGCCAGCAGCACCCAGCGCTCCAGCCGGTAGCGCATCTCGTCCATCTCGTTCTCGATGGCGACGACCTCGCGGGCGAGCCCGGCGTCGTAGTAGAGGAGGGCCGAGTAGGCGAGGCCCACGGCGACCTCCGAGAGGTTCTTCATCTCTATGAGGATGTCCACGGCCCGCTCGAGCTCCGTCAGCTCGCCGGCCGGCTCGGCGGTGGACGTGTGCGCGGGCACCGAAGCGCCCGCCATCTCCCTGACCTCGGCGACACCTTCGGGGGGGCCCTGCATGAAGAGGACGTCGCCGGCCCTGAGGACGTCCTCGGGCTCGGGGTCGAAGTTCCACTCGTCGTCCGAGCGGATCGCGATGGGCCGCATGCCCGTCTCCGTCGAGAGGTCCGCGTCGTGGAGGCTCCGGCCGTCGAGCTGGCTGCCGGCGTGGATGCGGACCCTGGTCGGGGTCTCCTCGGCGTCGGGGATGTCTTGAAGAAGCTCCCTTGGGATGCCGAGGCGCTTGACGACGATCTTGGCGATGTCGTTGGCGGCGTTGCCGATCTTCTCGATGTCCTGGACGACCTGGAGGATGCCGGCCATCTGCTCGGAGTCAGCCGGGCTGCGGGCGGCGAGGATGGCTAAAGTGCGCATGTCGAAGACGAGGACGTTCAGGCGTTCTTCGAGGCGGAAGACCTCCTCGGAGATGTCTTCCGAGTTGTAGAAGAGGGCTGCGTAGGCCAGGTCCACCATAAGCTCCGAGGTGTCCTTCGCCTCGCGGAGCATGTCTTTGAGGTTGCTCGGTCTTCCGTCGCGCATGTCCCTACCCCGTAAGATCGAAGATGTTCAAAGCAATTATAAGGCTCATGAAACCGAGCAAGTCCACCGCTGCCGTGATGATGGGTATGCCGTAGGTGTCAGGGTCGAGCCCGAAACGGTAGCTCACGGTCGAGCCGTAGTAGGCCGCGAGCACGGCCGCCGTCGTCGCCATAAGCCCCGCCAGCGCGCTGACACCCAACATGGTCAGAAACCCAGGGCTTAGCTGCCCCGTCCCGAGCCCGAGCGATGCCAAAAGCTCAGGGCTTAACTGCCCGAGGCCGACGGCCAGCCAGTGGGAAGCCCCCCCGATGAACAGGTAGACCCCGACGGCGAAGATGTACGTGAGCGTGAAGTCCCGAAACGCCCCCGGCTGGGGGATGCTCCGGGGCGCCAAGAGGCCGAGGTGGACCTTGGAGGAGAGCCGGCTGGAGAGGATGCCGCCCAGAGCGCCGCCCTCCTGCAAGAACGCCGGCAGCAGGATGAACAGGGCCGGGAGGGTGACGAAGATCTCCTTCCGGTCCTCCAAAGCCAGCCCGACGAGGGTCATCACGGTCCCCGTCAGCGCGAGTATCGGGAAGCTCTCGGCGAGGATGCGCCTGAGGTTCGCCGCTCCGAGACGGAAGGCAACCCCGACGACGACCGCCGAGACCACGACGAGGACCACCGCCAGGGCGTTCGAGAAGATCGGGATGCCGATAAGGTACGTCGTGAGGACCAGCGCCGGCAGCGTCAGGATGTCGCCGGCGGCGGTGAGCATGGGGGCCGCTATGTTGTCCATATCCCATCCCCGGGAGACCGAGACGCGGGCGACGAGCACGGTGATGCCGAGCAGGAGCACCCCGGCCAGGATGCCTCCCACCGTCGAGATCACGACGTAGTCGAAGACGCCGAGATCCGTCGGTACATCGAGTAATTCGCACAGAAACCGGGCCAGAAACGCCAGAAAGACCCCGGAGACGAGCGAGAGGACTGCGGCGGCCTGCACGTTCTCGGCGAGCACGCCGCGCCTCAGGTTCAGCCGGAAGAGGCCGGTCTGGATCGAGGTCGAGAGCCGGCTGCCCATCGCCCCGAAGATGGCCCCGCGCATCCCGATCGCCGCCGGGATGAGCACGGCGAGCCCCACCAGATCGTCGAGCGTACCCGAGATGCTCGCGAGCACCAGCCCCGCGACGAGCTCCCCGACCGAGGAGAGAAACAGCGCCGCGAACCCCTGCCGCAGCGACTCCTTCTCCTCCGTCAGGTAACCATAGACCTTCGGGCGCAGGCGTGGGCGGTTGCGCAGCCGCTCGCGCACCTCGTCCCGCCTTCGAGTTCTCTTCTCGGACTCAGACACGCGGATGGTATAGACGTTGGCGCCCGCGTTGTAAAGCGCTCCAGACTCGCCGGGAGTCAAAGATCTTCGCCGCTACGAGCCGCAAAGAGATGGCAGGAAGTAATCCAACCCCGACGCGCTTTCCGTATACGTTTTGTCTGAGCCTGTGATCGAGGTTTGGTGAGAGCCTGCGAAAACCCGCTCATTACGCGATCGGGCCCGGGCCGGGCGAAAGGACTTCCACGCGGGAGGATCCCGCTACCACCGAACGTGACGTTGACGTCGAGGAACGGACAAATAATGGTTCATCGCACCCTCTCAGAGGGTAGAGTGATCCCATGCGGGGCACTCTGATCGACGGCCGGTACACGCTTGGCGAGCTTCTGGGCTCGGGGGGCATGGGACGTGTCTACCGGGCTTACGACGGGCGTCTGCAGCGCGAGGTCGCCCTAAAGGTGATGGCGGAGCACTACGCGCAGACGCCGGAGTTCGTCGAACGGTTCGAGCGTGAGATCAGGAACGTGGCTTCGCTGGACCACCCGAACGTGATTCGGGTCTTCGATTCGGGAGAGACGGGGGACGGCTCGCCGTACATGGCGATGGAGCTCGCCTCGGGCGGGACCCTGAAGGACAGGATCCGGTCCACGGGGCCGTTGCCGCCGCGGGAGGCCGCCAGGGTAGCCCTCCAGGTCGCCGAGGCCCTCGGCGCCGCCCATGCGGCCGGCATAGTCCACCGCGACGTTAAGCCGGAGAACGTGCTACTCACCGAAACCGGGGACGTTAAAGTCGGGGACTTCGGGATCGCGCGCGCTACGGAGGCCACGGCGATGACCAACACGAGCATGATCCTGGGCACGGCGCCCTACCTCTCGCCGGAGCAGGCGAGGGGCGAGCCGGTGGGGCCTTCCAGCGACCTCTACTCCCTCGGTGTCGTCCTCTACGAGTCACTCACCGGGCGGACGCCCTTCGGCACCGGGGAGCACCTAAACCCGCTGGCTATCGCGATGAAGCACTGCAACGAGCCCGCGCCCTCGCCCCGGGCAGAGAACCGCGGGGTGCCGGAGGCGCTGGAGCTGATCACGCTGACCCTGATGCGCAAGCGGCCGGAGGAACGCCACCCCGACGCGGCGGCCCTCGGCGCCGACCTCGCCGCCTTCCTGGAGAACCGGAGGCTCCCTTCGGCGGCGGCCCTGCGGGCGGCCTCCTCGCCGGAGGGCGCCCGGACGAACGTTCTCCCCCGCGCCCCCGCGGCCCCGCCACGCCGCCGGCGCCGCAAGGTCTTGCCGCTGATGGCGCTCGCGCTGGCCGCGGTTCTCGCGCTCTTCGCCTCCTCTCCTGCCCAGTTGCAACGGCCCGTCGCCTTTGTGGAACACACCATCGTCCCGGACGCGGAAGTCCTCGACCGGGCCGTAAGCCCGGCCCTGGATGGACCCCCTGGCGTGCCGCGGGTGCTGGATGAGAAGGAAACCGAGGCCTCGGGCGGCAAGGTCCCGGAGGCGGACCCGGAGGCGGACCCGGAGGCGGACGCGGAGCCGGAGCCGCGACCTGATGCCGGCGCGGCGTTCTCGGACGCTCCGGCCCCCGAAGCGCCCGCCGATGCCCAGACGGGGAGCGCCAGCGCATCGGCGGCCTCGTCACCGGGCGCCTCGGCATCCGCGACGCCGGAGGCGTCTGCCGCCCCCGCTACCGCCCCCGCTACCGAAGAGGCCCCGCAACAGGCGCCGGCCGCTCCCTCCGCCCCCGCTACCGCCCCCGAAGAGACCCCACGACAGGTGCCGGACGCTGCCTCCGCCCCGGCGAGCTCTGCCCCGCCGAGCCCCGCGCCGACCCGGGACCCCGGGTCGGTCCCCGCACAGCCCGCGCCGCAGACTCCTGATGCCTCCGCGCCCGCCGAAGACCCAGACGCAGGGCTACCTCCGGTGGACGATCAACCCGCCGGGGTCCGGATACCCGAGATCGACATCCCGGACTTCTAAAGTGGTTCCCGGAGGTCACGATCTCCCGCGACCCCGGCCCGGCATTCTCGGGCCGGGCGGGAGGTTCTACGCGTCTCCGGCAGATCCTTCGCGGGTCTCGTCCTGCCCAGGCGGTTCGGGGGTCTCGACGCCGACGTAGAGGACGGTGAGGATTACGCCCACGAGACCAGGCGGGGCGGGTCAGCCGGGGAGACGTGGGCCGAAGGCGCGGTCGAGGGCGTACCCGCCGTTAATGCCAGCCTAGACCGGCGTCAGGCGCGACTCTATCTCCTCGCGGTGGTCTTCGAGGAAGGGCGGCAGGGAGAGGCGCTCGCCGAGGTGGTTCGGGTCCTCGTCGGCGGCGAAGCCGGGGCCGTCGGTGGCGATCTCGAAGAGAACGCCGCCCGGCTCGCGGAAGTAGATGCTCCTGAAATAGAAGCGGTCTATCTGCGGGGTGACTCCGAGGCCCATCGCCTGGATCTTCTCCCGCCACAGCGCGTGTTCCTCATCATCCGGCGTCCTGAACGCGACGTGGTGCACGCCCCCGCGCCCGAGACGCGCCGGCCCCGACCCGGGCCTCTCCAGCACCCGCACCGTCGCCCCCGGACCTCCCGGCCCGACCTCGTAGA
>CADCUW010000249.1 GCA_902805985.1 uncultured Rubrobacteraceae bacterium | reverse complement strand
CACAGTATGCTTACCGCCTTGAGCGCGGCGGCCCAGACGGTCGTCTTGACCCGCCCGGAGGGCGAGCGGGCGGCGGGTCCTGAAGGAATCTCGCAGAGGTATAGGGAAACGGAGGGGGGAGAGACGCTGACAGAAGAGGACCCCGCAAAGGCCGTCGATCTCGCGGCGCGCAGCGTCAGAGGGGATGGGGGAGTGGTGCTCGTTCTCGGCTCCTTCGGGACGGCGGCGCCGGTCTTGCGGTGGTTGCGTGACTAGCGGTGGGATCTGGCGCCTGGTCGGCCTCCTGGTCGTCGTCGCCGGGGCGGCTTTTGTGCTCGGTTACGTCGTGGTGGTAAGGTTTATCTCATGAGCCAGGCCCCATTCTCGCTGCTACTGCAGGATTCTGACCCGTTCCAGATCATCTCGAACTTCCTGAACAGCCCGATCCTGCGCATCTCGGGTCAGCTCATCGTGCTGCTTTTCGTCGTGCTGTGGATAGCCCTCGTCTACTGGACGTACACCGACGCCGGGCGGCGCGGTGCCATCAGCGTACTGTGGGGGATCGTGGCGGTCATCTTCCCTTACGTTGGGACCCTGATCTACCTGATAGTCCGCCCGCCGGAGTACCTGGACGAGTCGCGCGAGCGCGAGCTCGAGACGGCGGTCCTCGAGCGGGAGCTGCGCAACAACACCCTGCTCTGCCCGAACTGCCGCAACCTGGTGGAGAAGGAGTTCCTGATCTGCCCGACCTGCGCCTGGGAGCTGAAGAAGCCGTGCATCAACTGCGACCGGCCGCTCAACCAGGAGTGGGGCCTCTGCCCGTACTGCGGCACCGACCAGCGCAGCGGCAAGAAAATGACCTGGTAAATTTCCGGCAAGTAACCCTAGAAGGAGACAACCGTGGAAGAGACCCTGATACTGGTCAAGGGGGACGGCGTACGCCGTCGCCTCGTCGGTGAGATCATCCGCCGCATCGAGGCCAAGAGCCTCGACATAGACGCGATGAAGCTCATGGACGTCGGCCGCGACCTCGCCGAGGAGCACTACGCCGAGCACCGCGACAAGCCGTTCTTCGAGGAGCTCGTCGAGTTCATAACCTCGA
>CADCUW010000248.1:1705-6227 GCA_902805985.1 uncultured Rubrobacteraceae bacterium | reverse complement strand
ACACGGAACGGGGCACGATGGAGCGCCGGATCTTCAGCTTCAGGAAGGTCGGGGATCTCTACCGGCGGGACGGCGAGGTTCACCGGGTCCGCCTGTACGAGCCGGAGGATCTAGCCGAGAGCCTCAGAGGGGCGGGTTTCGAGGTCGAGACGAGGGGCTCGTACGGAAGTTATCCCCTGGGGAGCAACCACACCGCGTTCGTCGCCCGCAAGCCGTGACGGAGGTTTCGGAGGCCGCGGAGGGGTATAACTAGCGCGTGCCCGAACTGCCCGAAGTCGAGACGATAAAAGAGGACCTGCGAGAGCTCGTCGTGGGCTCGAAGGTGGAGGAAGCGCAAGTGCTCGCCTCCGCCCTCGTGGAGCAGCCTTCGGCGGAGGAGCTCGTACGCCGGCTGCAGGGCACGGAGATAATCGAGGCGCGGCGTCGGGCGAAGCATCTGGTCATCGACCTCGACTCAGGCGACGCGCTCGTATTGCAGCTCAAGATCGGGGGCCAGCTCCTGCTCGTTCCCCCGGTGGAGGAGCCGGCGACCGCCCTCATGCTCGTGCTGCGCCTTGACGGGGACCGTAGCCTGTTTCTGCGGGATGAGACGGGCTTCACCCGGGTGCGGCTCCTGGAGGCAGAGGGGCTCGAGGAGCGGTTCGCGGGCCTCGGGCCGGAGCCCTTGAGTGATGAGTTCCGTTCCGGCTACCTGCGGCAGAAGCTGGGTGGGCGGAGGGCTGGGATCAAGGGCCTCCTACTCGACCAGAAGGTCGTCTCCGGTATCGGCAACATCTACGTGGACGAGGCCCTCTTCGACGCCCGCATACACCCCACTCGCAAGGCCAACACGCTGACGGAGGGTGAGTGGACGAGGCTCCAGTCCGCCGTGAAGGAGAACCTCGCGGCCGGCATAGAGCACAGGGGGACCACCTTCAGCCTCTACAGGGACGTGCTCGGCCGCAGGGGCCATCACCAGGAGCACCTCAAGGTCTTCGTACAGGCTGGCAAACCATGTCCCGGCGGCTGCGGTGGGAAGGTAGTAAGGAAGAAGGTGGGTGGGAGGGCGACGTTCCTCTGTCCGGCCTGTCAGCCCGAAAATGGCCTGGGGGAAGAGGTAGGGTTAGAATTGGAGTTAAGGCCTTAGGCTATGAGGTTCAAGGCTTCAGGAAGGGGTGATGCTTGGCGCAGGGTCGGATGCATCAACCGGCTCGCGCGGTGGGTCCACCCGGCGTGTTTGTCGAAGGGACGGGACAGGTACACAGCGCTCCCGACCTGCAACCTCAAAGCCTAGAACCTAGAACCTACGACGAAAGGGGAACGCTGGTGGCGGAAAAGTTTGATCTCGTAATTATCGGTGGGGGGAACGCGGGATATATTCCGGCGATCCGGGCGAGCCAGCTCGGGATGAAGGTCGCGCTCATAGAGAAGCGGGAGGGGGGACACCTCGGCGGGACCTGCCTGAACGTCGGCTGCATCCCCACGAAGGCGTTGCTCCACACGGCGCACCTGCTCCACGACGCGAAGAACGGCGAGGAGTTCGGCGTCAAGACGGGCGAGGTCGAGTTCGATTACCCGCAGGCCGCCAAGAGGCGTGAGCGGGTCGTCACGCAGCTGCGCAGGGGCGTGCAGGGTCTGATGAAGAAGAACAAAGTAACCGTCTACAACGGCGTCGGGTCGTTTATCGAGCCCAAAAAGATCCAGGTAGAGAACGGCGAGGGGACCGAGGAGCTCGAGGCTGACAAGGTCCTCATCTCGACCGGCTCGGCGGTGAACACGCTGCCGGGGCTCGAGTTCGACGGGGAGAAGGTCATCTCCAGCGACGACATCGTCACCAACGACGAGAGCTACCCGAAGAGCGTGATCATCCTGGGCTCCGGCGCCGTCGGGGTCGAGTTCGCGAGCATGTACCACGACTTCGGCACCGAGGTGACCATCGTCGAGATACTGGACCGTCTCGTGCCGCTGGAAGACCCGGAGATCTCCGACGCCCTCAAGAAGAGCTTCGAGGAGCGCGGCATCAACGTCATGACCGGCACCAAGGCCGACCCGAAGAGCCTGGAGAAGACGGACTCCGGCGTCAAGATCAAGATAGCCTCAGCCGACGCCGGCGAGCAGGAAGAGACCGAGGGTGAGGGCGGCTCCTACGGCGGCGAGGACCCGCCGACCGGTGACGCCAGCGAGGCTAGCGGGGACACGCTCGAGGCCGAGGCGTTGCTCGTCGCGGTGGGTCGCAAGACCGTAACCGAGGACCTCAACCTCGACGTGACCGACGTGGAGGTCACCGAGCGCGGGATCATCCAGGTCGACGGCTACGGCCAGACGGCCCACGACGGCATCTACGCCGCGGGCGACGTCGTCGGCGGCTACTGGCTCGCGCACGAGGCCGGACACGAGGGCATTACTGCGGCCGAGCACATGGCAGGTATGGACCCGATGCCCATGGACCGGAGCCTCGTCCCGCGGGTGACCTACTGCCGGCCGGAGATCGCCTCCTTCGGCCTCACCAAGGCGCAGGCCGAGGATGAGGGCTACGAGGCCAAGGAGGCCAAGTTCCCGTTCCAGGCCATCGGCAAGGCGCTCATCGAGGGAGAGCCAAACGGCTTCTTCAAGATCGTCTCCGACGCCGAGACCGACATGATCCTCGGCATGCACGCCATAGGCCCCAAGGTGACCGACCTCATCACCGAGGGCGTCTTCGCCAAGCTCGTCGAGGGCACGCCGGAGGAGATCAGCATGACCATCCACCCGCACCCGAGCCTCTCCGAGGTGGTCGGCGAGGCCGCGATGGCCGCTGAAGGACATCCGATTCACTTCTAAGCTCTAGGTTTTGAGGTTGTTGGCGTGAGACCGCCGTTCGGGAGAGCTTCTTCGCGGGTTGTCCGCGGAGCCTCCCGGACGGCGCCGCTTTTCCTGTAGCCTAGAACCTCGTGCCTGATGCCTCCAAGGCGGAGTTTTTCTACCGGGACCCGAACGCCCCGCGGCCCAACCGGCCGATCGGGGTCGGGGTTCTAGCGCTGATCGAACGCGACGACGCATTGCTGATGGAGCGGCGGAGCGACTGCGGGCGGTGGGGGTTCGTCGGGGGCGGGATAGAGGTCGAGGAGTCTCTGGAGGAGGCGCTCGGGCGCGAGACGCTGGAGGAGACGGGGCTCGTGGTGACGGGTGAGGAGCTGTTCGCCGTGCTTCCGGGACCTTCACGGGTCGTCCGGTACCCCGATGGCAACGTGGTGCGGCTGATGACGTTCGTGTACAGGGTGGAGGTCGAGGACTTCGGGACGCTGCGGCGTTCGGAGGAGTCCGAGGAGTTGCGGTTCTTCCGGCGGGAGGAGCTTCCGGGCCTCGACGTAATCGAGACCTCGAAGCCTATCCTCGACGCGTACCTCGACCCGCCATCCGGACTCTTTCTGGAATAGGCAAACCACCGGCCCGCGTCGTCCCCGCAGGCACACGCCACTACCCCTAAAGCCTCAATGCCTTAGGGCCTGAAAACCCAAGAGGGCGTTTTCACGGCGAGACCGGCGCCGTCATATAGAATACGTCTCTCAGGGGGAATCCAATACACGAAAGAGGGAACCGTGGCCCGCAGACAGATCAACGTCAAGGTCCTTGAGAACGGCACGAAGACCTTCGAGGTGCGCCACCGCTGGGAAGACAGGCCCGTCCCGCCGCCGCCGGACGGCACGCCGGCGGAGTACCTGCCCTTCAGGCAGCAGGTCAGGGGCGCCCCCGGCCTGCACGGCCGCCCGGACTGGCTCAAGGCGAAGGTTCCCGACGGCGAGGTCTATCGGGACATCAAGGAGACCATGCGCGGGCTCAACCTGCACACGGTCTGCGAGGAGGCCCGCTGCCCGAACATCGGGGAGTGCTGGAACAACAAGACGGCGACGTTCATGATCCTCGGCAACGTCTGTACCCGTTCCTGCGGCTTCTGCGCCGTTCTGACCGGCAAGCCGACAGAGCTCGACCTCGACGAGCCCCACCGCGTCGCCGACGCCGCGAAGAAGATGGGCCTCGAGCACGCCGTCATCACGAGCGTCAACCGCGACGAGCTCGCCGACGGCGGCGCCTCGATCTTCGCCGCCGTGATCCGGGAGATCAGGGATCAGGTCCCCGGCTGCGCCGTCGAGGTCCTCACCCCCGACTTCAAGGGGAACCGCGCCGCGATAATGACCGTCATAGATGCCGCGCCCGACACGTTCAACCACAACATCGAGACGGTCCCGCGCCTCTACCCGGCCGTCAGGCCGCAGGCGAAGTTCAAGCGTTCTCTCGAGGTGCTCCGGTACGCCAAGGAACTCAACCCGGACGGGCTGACGAAGAGCGGGTTCATGGTTGGGCTCGGCGAGGCGGAGGAGGAGATCCACCAGACGATGGCTGACCTGCGCGAGCACGAGGTGGACATCCTGACCATCGGCCAGTACCTCCGCCCGTCGGAGAACCACCTGCCGATGAGCCGCTACTACACGCCTAAAGAGTTCGCCGACCTGCGCAAGCACGGGTTCTCTCTGGGCTTCAGGCACGTCGAGAGCGGGCCGCTCGT
>CADCUW010000248.1:0-1605 GCA_902805985.1 uncultured Rubrobacteraceae bacterium | reverse complement strand
GCCAGTACCTCCGCCCGTCGGAGAACCACCTGCCGATGAGCCGCTACTACACGCCTAAAGAGTTCGCCGACCTGCGCAAGCACGGGTTCTCTCTGGGCTTCAGGCACGTCGAGAGCGGGCCGCTCGTTCGCTCCTCGTACCACGCCCACGAGCAGACCACCGACGCCCGCCGGGGCGTGATGGGGGCGAGGGCCTAGAGAAGAGGGCGGCAAGGCCGTGGTTTCGACGGACCTCACGCGCCTCCTCGGCATCCGGCACCCCATCGTCTCGGCCCCGATGGCCGGCTGGTCCGGGGGAAGGCTTGCCGGCGCCGTCAGCGCCGCCGGCGCTTTCGGCATGATCGGGGTCGGCAGCGCCACCCCTACCGGCTGGATCTTCGAGCAGGCCAGGCTTGCCAGACAGGGCGGTCCCTTCGGCGTCGGCCTGATGAGTTGGGTATTAGAGAGACGCCCGGAACTCCTTGACGCCGTCCTCGCTGAAGAACCGGCCGCCGTCTCGCTCTCTTTCGGCGACCCGGCGCCTTACGTGGAACGGGTGCGCGAAGCTGGCGCGATCGCGATGAGCCAGGTGCAGGACGCTGAGAAAGCCTTGAAGGCTCTAGAGGCCGGCGTGGACGTGCTGGTAGCCCAGGGCACGGACGCCGGGGGGCATACGGGTAAGGTCGGCACCATGCCGCTCCTGCAGAGAGTCCTTGAGATCGGGGAGCGGGCCGGAAGGCCGGTGCTCGCGGCCGGCGGCATCGGGACCGGACGCGGTATCGCGGGCGTGCTCGCGATGGGGGCCTCCGGCGCCTGGATCGGCACGCGCTTCTGCGCCACCACAGAATCCGCGGGAACCATCGAGGCGAAGCGCCTCATCCTGGAGGCCGACGAGACCGCCACGGTCCACACCAGCGTCTTCGACCTCGTCCAGGACATCCCCTGGCCCGAGGAGTTCGCCGGGAGGGCGATCCGCAACTCCTTCTCAGACCGCTGGCACGGCAGGGAGACGCAGCTCAAAGAGCAACGCTCCTACGTCAGCTCCGAGTTCGAGGCGACGCGCGGGAACTACGCCGAGGACTTTGTCTACGCCGGGCAGGCGGCCGGTCTCGTAGAGGACATACCCTCCGCCGGAGAACTGGTGGACCGCCTGATGGCCGAAACCGAAGCCAGTCTGGAGGCCTGCAACGCGCTGCTCGGGGAGAGGCCGTGATAGAGGAACAGAGGGCATCGCTGAACACCCTGGAGGTGCGGCGGTTGCCGGGGCTGACGCCCTACGCGGAGGCCTGGGACCTGCAGAAGGACCTGGCGCGGAGGCGGAAGAACGACGAGGTCTCGGACACCTTCATCCTCTGCGAGCACCCGCCGGTGTACACGGTGGGGCGGGCCGCTAAGGACGGGACGAACCTCGGCGCGGGGGAGGAGTACCTGCGCTCGCTCGGGGCCGAGGTGTTCTGGAGCGACAGGGGAGGGGATGCGACCTTCCACGGGCCGGGCCAGATCGTCGGCTACCCTATCCTGCGCCTCAAGGACCGCGACACGCACGGCTACCTCAGGCGCCTGGAAGAAGTCCTGATCGGGGTCCTCGCCGGTTACGGGCTCGAAGGGTGGCACCACCCCGACTACA
>CADCUW010000247.1 GCA_902805985.1 uncultured Rubrobacteraceae bacterium | reverse complement strand
GGAGGTGCTCGTCGGCCCGAGCAGCACGCGGACGAGCCCCTCCTCCGCGAGCGATGTCTCCGCGAGCGGGGTCTACGAAGAGTTCAAGGGGCACCACGCCCTCAGGTAGACGGACGCACCAGAGTTACCCTACCCGGGGGCGGCCGAGTGGCCGCCCCCCCTTCGCTTTCCGAAGAGATCAACCCGCGCGACGGTCGGCGGAACTATTATTCACCGGAGTGAGTGCGTGGAAGGGGGGGTCTGCGAACTTCGGGCGTAGGGGGTTCCCGGAAGTTCGACAAGGATTCCTTGTATCTAGCCCATATGGGGGATGCGCCCTTGTACCTGTACGCTCGATACTTTCTGAGATACATCGGCACAGGGCGGGGGCGGCACCCTTCTGCCTCCGCCCCAAAAGAAGGGAGATGGGGATGAGAAGAACGATGACGTTGCTGGCGGTGATGGCGGCGACGCTGATCTTGGCCAGCGGCATGGCCCTGGCGGTCGCCCGTTCCGGCGGCCCGGGCGACGACACGCTCAGGGGGACCAACGGCCCCGACGCCCTCTCCGGCAACGGCGGCGACGACGACCTGCTGGGGTTCGGGGGGCCCGACGCCCTGAGCGGCGGGGACGGCCGCGACGCGGTGCTGGGCGGCAACGAGGTGGGCCCCAAGGGCGGCGACAAGTCGCTCGCGGGCGGCCCGGGCGGAGACTTCGTGGGCGGCGGCAGGGGCGAAGACGCCCTGTCCGGCGGGTCGGGCGACGATTTCCTCCAGGCCGGCTCGTTCCGAGATCGGGAGCAGGATTCCATAGCCGGCGGCGACGGCCGCGACGCCGTCCTCGCCACCGGCAGGTCCGCGTCGAGGGACATCATCGACTGCGGGGCCGGCTTCGACCGGGCGCTCCTGGACAAGAAGGACGTCACGAGCGACTGCGAGAGGGAGTTCACCAGCGCCCGGAAGTTCTTCCGCTCCATCGGTGGCGAGGGCTACTTCCGGCCCTTGAACTCCCTGTAGGAGCGACCTCGGCGGGGGCCCTGTTTCCGCCGAAGGCCGCCGAAGGGGTGGCGAAGCCGGGGCGTTCACAAGCCGTCCCGGCTCTTCTTGCCCTTGTTCACCCGAGTGCGTGGAAGGGGCTTCTACGCACTTCGCGCTGAGGGGCTTCTCAGAAATACGGCGTCTAAGAGGAGTGTGTACTTGCCTGCCTACAGACCGTAGAGCAGTTTGCCCCCCTCGACCCTGACCTCCAGGTGCCCGCCGCTGGCCAGCTCGGAGAGCATCCGGTCGGCCTCGGCCACCGTCAGCGGCGTCTCAAGCGCCGCCCTGACCGGGGTGATCTCCCCGTGGCGTTCGATTGCTTCCAAGAGCCGGCGTTCGGCTTGCCTTTCGTCGAGGCGCGCGCCGGCGGGGATCGACGCCGGCCCCCCGGGGCCCACCGATCGGCGCACCCCGACCAGCCCCGGCCCGCCGCCGGCCCGCCCCCCCGGGGCCTTGCCCAGCAGCACCGCCACGGGCGTCGCCAAGGCGCACGCCAAGACGAGCCCGAAGAACACCACCCACAAAGTAGCGTCTTCGCCGTAGCCCGGGACCGCGAACAGGGTGTGGCCCAAAACCAGCGCGACGGACGCCGCCAGCGAGATCAGCACGCCCATCCCCACGCCCACCGCGAACCGCGCCTTGTGGACCGGTCCCCCGCCGAGCAAGGCCCCGTCTTCGCCGCCCCCGCGTCCTGGCGACTCAATCACACGAACCCGCTCCTACCATGGTGGACGTCAACGACGATGACCATGATAAGCCGAGAGATACCCCCGGTCTACGGTCGAGCCCGTTCATCCGGGTGCGTGGAAGGGGCGTTCCGCTAACTTCCTCCTGAAACTGTCTGAAAAGGGGTCGGAGCAACGCTCTGAGCGCTAATTTGGTCGGTATATGGGGCCAAAACAGGCCCAATAGCTCCGCTTCGGTGCCCTCAGAGGCCACGTCTCACCTACCTTCGGGACTTTTCAGACAGTTTCCTGAGGAGGTTCTAAGAAGTTCGCGAACGTCATCGGTAAGGGGGCAGGTATTTCGGCCGGGTTGAACCGATGTGGGACCGGGGTACCATAACTCTGGGACGTGACGCGGCCAAGATGGGTGTCGCGCAGGGCGGAAAACGGCCCGCCCGCGGCGTCGCCAACGGCTCCTCCGGTGGGGAGGGGCGGCGTCGATCGCAGATGCGCGCCATCATGGGTCGACCGCGGGGACCTCGTCCCACCCGGGTGCGGGAACCTGGACGCGTTCTAGGGTCGGCACGCTTCTCGTGGGGTACGAGGCTGGGACTCGAATAGGAAAACTCAAACAGGGGGGTTACGATGCCTTTTCTGGATTCCGAAAGATCTGGCGTGAGGCGCGGGGACTTCCTCAAGGCCGCCGGTGCCTCGGTGATGTCCCTGCCGCTAATGGGTCTCGCGGGTCGGGCTGGACGCGCGGAGGAGGGAGCGCCCGACCCGCGAGCGGCGGGGACGCCCGCGAACATAGTGGCGATCTGCACCGACGACCAGACCGCGGCGAGCGTGTCTGCGATGCCCACGGTGATGACCCAGCTGGCCGCCAAGGGCGTGAGGGTCCTACCGGCCTTCGCCGCCACCCCCATCTGCGGCCCTGCGAGGGGTACGCTGCTCAGCGGTCGGTGGTCCCACAACACGGGCGTAACCAACACCAAGGGGGCCTACCCCCGCATGAAGGAGACCGGCATGGAGGGCGACACGTTCGCCACCCGCCTCAAGGGCGTCGGGTACGAGACGGGCTTCTTCGGCAAGTACAACAACCAGTACGACGAGCGGCGGGTGCCCCCCGGGTGGGACCGCTGGTTCGCCATGCGCGAGCCCTACAACAATCGGGAGCGCTACGAGTTCAACTCCGACGGCAGGCTGGTGGGGTTCGACCGCGCGTCCCGCAACGAGACGGACGTCATCGCCCAGCGGGTGGTGGGCTTCGTCCGCTCTGGGGAAGGCGGCCAGCCCTGGTTGGCCTACGTGTGTCCGCACGACCCCCACGGCCCCTACTTCCCGGCAGACAGGCACAAGGACGAGTTCCAGGGGGCTACATGGGACCCGGCCTCTGAGGGCGAGGAGGACCAGTCGGACAAGCCCGCCCTGGTAAGGAAAGAGCCCACCTACTCCGAGGCCGAGGAGGCCCAGAACGAGGAGGAGTACCGCGGCAAGCTCAGGGAGCTCCTGGCCGTCGACGACCTGGTGAAGAAGGTCCTGCGCGCCCTCGAGGAGACCGGGCAGCTAGTCAACACCCACGTCATATTCTTCACCGACAACGGCTACCTCTTCGGCGAGCACAGGCTCCAGCAGAAGAACCTGCCCTACGACGAGGCCTGCCGGGTGCCGTTCGTCGCGCGGGGCCCGGGCGTGATCTCGGGCTTCGAGAGCAACGCCCTCGTCTCCCAGCTCGACGTGGCCCCCACCCTGTGCGCCATAGGGGGCGCCGCGACGGACGGCATGGACGGCAGGAGCCTGCTACCCATCCTGGGCGGCGAGGAGCCCGAGTGGTGGCGCAGGTGCCTGATGATCGAGAACGTCGAGAAGGGCTGGTACTCCCTGAGGACGCCAACCCACTGGTACACGGAGTGGGACACCAGTGAGAAGGAGCTCTACGACCTCCTCGAGGACCCCGAGCAGATGGAAAGCATCCACGGTTCGGCCGACCCCGCGCTGCTGGAGGAGCTCTCCGCGACCCTGGGCGCCATGAAGGGCTGCTCCGGACGGTCGTGCCGCCGGGCCGACGGGGGCCTCGACACGAGAGTGCCTTAGAAGGCGACCAGAGAACACCCCCTATTCACCGGAGTGCGTGGAAGAGGCGATCCCGGAACTTCGCCTGTAGGGGCTTCTCCGAAGTTCGGGTACTAGACCATCGGGGTCCGCAACTTCGGACCCCGATGGTCTAGTAGGGGCGGCTAGGGTGCGGGCGCCTCGAACTCGAAGGTCCAGGGGCCGCGGATCTGCTTCCCGTCCTCGTCTTCTTGCATGGCCTGTTCGGTCCGGGGATACCCAAAGAGCTCCGTCACCGTCACCGACGAGCGGCTCTCCGCCGGCTCCTCCAGCGTCAGCGACCAGCAGCCGCCCCCGAGCTCACGGACGGGGAGGGGCTCCTCGCGTTGGAACCCCGTCGGCGCCGTGCTCGGCCGCCACAGGTAGTCATCGTCCGGGGGGTCGAAGCACACGATCGCTTGCGGCCTGCTGGGAGAGTCCACTACCCGCTCCAGTGTGAGCGTGACTCCGTTCCTCGTCGCCTTTTGCTGGCCCAACTCGACCACGGGGGTTGCCCGCACGGGGATCTCGAAATGGAAGACGAACGGCCCGGCGTCCGGCTCTTGGTCCTCGCGAGTTGGGCTCCCCGACTCGTAGAGGGGGACCTCCAGGCGGAAGCGGTGGTCGCGGCTCGGCTCGAGGCCTTCAGGGGCCTCGAAGACCGACGCGTGTGCCATGGGCTTGCGCAGCTCCTCGGGGCTGGACCTGGGGTCAGCTACCATCGACGTGCCGTCGATGAGGCCGTAGTCTCCGCCTTCGCCTACGAGGCTCCCGCGGTGGGGCGACGACGGGATCCCCGGCTGGCCCTCGTCGTTCGTCCCGACAAAAAAGGGCTGGAGCCCGCCGGAACGCTCGTCGATCTCGCGGGCGTCCCTCAGGTCTTGCACGCTGTAGCCCACTACGACGACGCCCTCGTCGGCGTAGGCCCGCTCGAGGGTGACCTTCGCACCGTCAGCGGTCTTGGTCTGGTCTATCTCCTCGCCCGGGGGCGTCCCTTCGCCGCCGCCGGGCAGGTAGTGGGCGAGGAGCCCATCCGAGACCTCCTCGCCGCCGGTGACGGAGTCGGAGCGGTCCGACTCCGTCGCCTCGCGGGGATCGGGCGCGCCGGGGCCGGGCGGCCCGTTCTCGACGAACTCCCCGACCGGGCCCGAGGCGGCGAAGACGATCAGGCCGAGGATCAGCACCGAGAGGGCGGCGAGGGCCACTGCCAGGGGCGCCTGGACGGGCCGCAGGGGCCTCCGGGCCCCGCTCCCGGCGCGCGCTCCGCCATCCGTCCGTCCGTCGTCCGTCGGCGTTCCCTCCACGCGTGCCCCGCCCACGCGTTCCCTCACGGCGGGCCACAGGTCCACCGTGTCGGCGGGCGCGCCCCGCTCGGCGCACCCGCGCAACGCCCCCTCCAGGCGCCTCCTCTGCTCACTCACGGTCCTTGCCTCCTTTCGGGGCGTTGATCGGGGGGCCGGACGGCGGCCGCCCGACGTTCTGCCCCGCGGTGGCGGGCGCGGCCTGCGCGCGTGACCACGGGCGCAGCGCCCTGGAGAGGGCCCTGCGGGCGGCGTGCAACCGCCACCCGATAGTCCCTGGCGGCGATCCTTCGCCCTCCCGGGCCATCTCGGCCTCGCCCATGCCCAGGTAGTAGCGCTGGACCACCGCCGCCCTCTGGGCGGGGGGCAGCTTCGCCAGGGCGGCCCACACCCTGTCGCGCTGCTCGGCCTCCTCGGCCAGCTCCTGCGGGCCCTTGTCGGGGTCCAGCAGCCACGCAGCCGGGGCGGCGTCGCCGCCGAGGGGCAGCGTCCGCTCGCGCCGGGCGGCGGCCTTGACGGCGTCGTTGACGACCACCCTCATGAACCAGGGGCCGAAGGGCCGCGAGGCGTCGAAGGTGCCGATCCTCTCGTAGGCCCGTACGAAGGCGTTCTGGGCCACGTCTTCGGCTGAGGCGCGGTCGCGCAGGATGAGGTAGGCAGCCTGGACCGCCCGGGCCTGGTGGATCCTCACGAGCGCCTCGAGCCCGCCTATGTCGCCGCGCTTCAGGCGATCTATGGCCCCCCGTTCGTCCATCCGCAGCCCTTCTCCCGGTCGCCGGCCGTGTGGCCTCCTACCATGTATATCCTTCGGCGGCGGAAAACCTTTGACCTTTCTGGACCGGGAGTCGAAAAAGCGCTATTCACCCAACCTCGTGGAAGGGGCGTTCTGCGAACTTCTCCTTGACGGCGTTCTAGGAAGGTCGTCTCCAGGGGCAAAGTGTCGGATAGGATGTAAGTCGCTGGGACGGAAACGAGGGGAGCGGCGGTGGACCTGCTAAACGCGATCCTTCCCTACGTCATGGCAGGTGCCTTGTTGTTCTGGCTCATCGCGGAGGACCGGGAGAGGAGCTCGCGCTCGCGGGTTCTGAGCCTCGTTTCCGACGTGATCCTCGCCCTGCTTTTCGCCGGAGAGGATCGGGACTACCATTGGTGGA
>CADCUW010000246.1 GCA_902805985.1 uncultured Rubrobacteraceae bacterium | reverse complement strand
GCTTCTTCACCTCCAGGAGGATCAGGCCGGCGTTGCTGCCGGTCGCTCCTACCATCAAGACCTTCATTTCTTGCTCCTTTCGTGAGATCGTTCGGTCCTTCTCTACGGGTTCAGGGCATGAGCTTCCCGCCGTCGACGTTGATGGTCTGCCCGGAGATGAAGCCGGCGTCGGGCGAGGCGAGGAAGAAGACCGGGCGCGACTAGGTGCCGGAGGACCTCGTCGCGCCCGAGGGCCCGTTGCGCTGCGCCTCGAGGATCTCGGTCGGGAAGCTCTCCCGAACCGCCCTCTTCACGGTAAGGCCCGGGTTGACGAGGTCGGCCAGCCCCTCGCAGTCCTCCTCCTTCGAGATGTCCGCCGCGGTGGTGATGAGCTTCGCGTCATCGCCGGTCCCGCCGCGGAGCCGCTCGAGCGCATCGCTGCTGAGGTCGGTCGCAAGGACGGTATCGCCGTTTGCCAGGAAGCGCTCGACGAGGAGGGCGCCGACGACGCCCGCGGCGCCGGTTATGACTACCACCCGATCTTCGCTCATCCTGCTTCTCCTTCTCTTGCTGGCGGCAGTGGATCACCCGCGGGAGACGTTCCTCCACGCTCGACGATGGACCTTCGGATCACCGCGCTCGTCTCGATGAACCGCTCGACGGCCCCGGCGTCGAGGTCGCCCACGGATACCCGGTTTAGCTCGGACCACATCTCTTCGAGGGCGCCGCGCATGGCACGCCCCCTGTCCGTGAGCCACGCGCGGGTCGCCCGCCGGTCGTGCTCGGCCGGCTCGCGGACGAGAAGACCTGCCTCCTGCATCCGCCGCAAGGACTTTGAGACCGTGGAGTGGTCGAGGCCGACGGCGGCGAGCAGCTCGGACTGGGTCTGACCGTCCCGCTCCAGGAGCCGCATGAGCAGCAGCTCCTGGCCGGGATGCAGCCCGAGGTCGCGCAGCAGCCGGGCCGCGTAGGCGCGGTGGGCGCGGGCTAGCTGGAAGATCGCGTAGCTCAAGCGCCCGCTCTCCTGCACCGGGCGCGCCCCGTTCTCCGCCTGGGCGTTGTGATTCTCAGGCTGCACGAGCACCCGCCGTGATCGTCTCGGGGAGCGTCGGGTAGTCGGTGTAGCCGCGCTCGTCCCCGCCGTAGAACGTGCTCGTATCGGCCTCGTTGAGTGGCGCGCCGGCCTTGAGCCGTTCCACGAGATCCGGGTTCGCCAGGACCATCGTCCCAACGGGGACGACGTCGGTGAGGCGGTCCTCCACGTCTTCGGCCCTGGTCTCGATGTCCGCGCCGCTGCGGGTGAGCACGAGGACGCCGGGCCAGTCGCGCCGGACGGAGCGCAGCAAGTCTTCGTCCCCCCCGTGCAGGAGGTGCAGGTCCGCAACCAGCGTCGCAAGCTCCTCGTCCAGCAGCGCCCCGTAGAGGGCTGGCACGTCGTCCTCGACGACGTCGTTGAACGGGTTGCCGGCCGAGACGCGAATGCCGGTGCGACCGGCCCCGATCTCCTCGGCAACGGCTGAGGCGACCTCGACGGCGAAGCGGATGCGGTTCGGGATCGAACACCCGTAACGATCGTCGCGCCGGTTGGCGTTGCTTGAGAGAAACTGCTGCACGGGGTAGCCGTTTGCCCCGTGGATCCCCACTCGGTCGGCGCCCGATTCGACCGCCGCGCCCGCAGCCCGGCGGAAGTCCCGGACCGTGCCGGCGACCTCCTCCGTCGAGAGAGCCCGCGGCTCGGGCATCTCAAGCGGCCCAGAAGCGGTGAACATCTTGCCCTCCGGCTTCACCGCCGACGGTGCGATCGGCCGGCGGACGTGCGGGGTGTTGGAGGGGTGCGAGATCCTGCCCGTGTGCATTAGCTGGATCACGATCCGCCCGCCGACCTCGTGGACCGCGTCGGTGACATCCCGCCACCCCGCGATCTGCCCGTCGTGTAGATGCCGGGCGTCAGCAAATAGCCCTGCCCGTCGTCTGAGGGCTGGGTGGCCTTGGTGACGATGAGCCCGGTCGAAGCCTGCTGGGCGTAGTACTCGGCGTTCATTCCAGTCGGTACGCCTGCGGGCGTCGAGCGGTCACGGGTCATCGGCGCCATCGCGGCGCGGTTGTCGAGCGGGATCTCTCCGGCCGAGATCAGGCCCCAGAGCCTGTCCGTTGCGGTCATCGTAGCTCCAATCCGATTTAGGTGGCTGGCAACGTATAGGGAGAGTACCATAATATGTGGCTAACCACATAAATGGGTGTGGATTATGCCATGGGGCTGGTTCGAGCGTCGTGGGCGCCTAGCGGCGGGCTATCCTGCGATTCGCTCGGAGGGGTGAGCGTGAAGACGGTGGCGACGACGTCCGTAACCGTGTGCGGGGCCGCCGCGGCGCGTCAAACGTGCCGGGACTTTGGTGACAGCTTCGGGGAAATGAGCCCTCCGTCGACTTTGTCCGAGTCTCTAAACAAGGACGGTCGTGTCCCTATCGTGCAAGTTATCCGGGATCGTGCGTGCCTCCCGGGGTCGTGATGCTCCATACTCACTGCTCCCCAAGGTTCCGGAGGCCGTTGATGCAACCCTCGCCGGTCGCCGCGGAATCGCCGCCGGTTCCCACGACCGCACCCCGTACGCCCATGAGAGGATGAAGTGACGCTCGTGCTGGCGCATGGCGCTTTTGGATACTGGGATGAGGCGATCGGTCTGACGCTACTGGTTATCGGCCTGCCTACCGGAGTAATGATCGCCCTGCTCAGAGGCGGCAGCGGCCGGGTCACAGCGCCCCTTCGCGGCACCGATCCGGTTGCCCCAGAATCCGCCCCGCGGATCGGCGAGCCGGACGAGTCTCACGGGCCCCCGATCGCGTCGCGAGAGACGCGGTGCGTCGGACCGTATCCCTGACGGTGGACGGAGAGCCGCAGAGACTCGTTCTGCTGGATGCATCATTCCCGGGACCGCTGGACACGAGGGCCGGCGTGGGCATCATCAGCCTGCGGTTCGACGCCGGGCACCCAGCCGACGCCCACCTTTCTTCGCCCGCCACGGAACCGAGGCCCCACAACAGCACCGCCGACCCGAAATCCAGGGCCCCGGAGTACGCCAGGAGCGCCCCGGCGACGAGCAAAGCCGCCGTTTATCTTGAGACCAGCGCCGCTCTAGCCGCCGTTGAGCAGGACGTAGACGATGAACGTCCCGGCCAGGACCAGACCCCGAAGGAGATCAGGCTCACCCCCGTCCTGACCCAGGCCAGGAGCGTCCGCTCGTTGGCCAGGTGTTCCCTGACCTCGGTGTCCTCCCGCCCCCTTCCCCGGGGCTCACCGGGCCACCACCCGAACGCCGTGCCAGGAGTTGTTGGCGTAGCCCTTGAAGTTCCACACCTCCGCAGCAGCCTTGGGCTGCGTGGCTGCCGAGGAGTCGACGGCCCGCACGACGACGCGGTGCTCGCCCGGGCCGAGGTCTATGGTCGTCTCCCAGAAGGTCCACGCCCACGGCTCCTCCGCGCCCTCCCCGAGATCGGCCTGGGTCCACGTCTCCCCTCCGTCCTGGGAGACGTCCACCCGCTCGACGCGCCTCCCCCCGCCCGCTAGCGCGTAGCCCCGCACGCTGACGGGGCCTGCCGACGACTCCTCGTCTTCGCCGGGTTCGCATACGGCCGCGTTGACCTGCATCTCGCCGAGCATGAGACCCTCGGAGAGATCCGCCGTCTCCTCCGTCGCGTTTGGCGGGAAGAGCTTGTACTCGGAGGCCTGGAAGTGATTCTCCGATGGGGTCTCTCGCAGCTCGATCCCGGAGAGCCACTTCACGCTCCTGGCCCCGTAGTAGCCGGGGGCCATCACGCGAAGGGGGAAGCCGTGCTCGCGGGGCAGGGGCTCTCCGTTCATCTCGTAGGCGAGCAGCACCTCCGGGCCCAGGGCCTTCTCCAGGGGGACCGAGCCACCGTAGGGGAAGCTCCCGTCTTCTCCCTCGACCTCGTCGAGGCCGACGAAGGCGGCGTGCCGGGCGCCGTCACCCACCCCGGCCAGCGCCAGGACCTCCCGCAGGGGGACCCCGGCCCAGCGCGCGTTCCCCACGGCGCCCGCCCCCCAGGGGGTCTCCCCTGGGATCGGCGCCACCTCCATCAGCCCTTCGCGCCGGTTGCCGGCGCACTCCACGACCGCCACCACCTCGGACTTCGGAAACCCCCCGCGCAGATCCTCCATCGAGAGCGAGAGCGGCCTCTCCACCAGCCCGCCCACCGCGAGGCGGTACTCGCCGGGGTCCACCTCCGGGACGGACCCGTGGTTGCGGGAGAAGAAGACCTCCCCAGGGGTGATGAAGCTCCGCCGCAAGAGCCCCAGGGGAGGCTCCGCGTTGAAAGGTTGCCCGTCGCGGACGATAGTCCTCGGATGCTTGCCGAAAGGTGCCATCTCTCTCCTCCCGCGGCGCCTGGGCACCGCGACTACGCCAGGTACGTAACCCGAAGGTACCCGCCGCACGGGTATAAATCAAATAAGGTTTCGTGAGGTCTAACCCAAATTTTGGTAATATCATCGTGTGCGTCTGGATCCCATGCTCCTCCTCACTTTTTCGCGGGTCGCCGACGAGGGGAGCCTGAGCCGCGCCGCCCGGGCCATGAGCCTCACGCAGCCGGCCGTGAGCAACCAGATGGGGAAGCTGGCGTCGGCGGTTGGCGAGCCGCTCTTCAAGCGCCACCGCTCGGGCGTGACGCTCACCCCGGCCGGTCTGGGGCTTTTGCCTCACGCCCGTGCCGTCGGCAGGGCGCTGGACGGGGCCCAGTCCTTCGCGGAGGGTCTGCGGGGCCTGGAGGTGGGCACGGCGCGGGTCGCGGCGAGCACGACCATCGCCTCCTACCTGCTCCCCGCCGTCCTGGCGCGGTATCGCCGGTTGCACCCGGGCCTGGAGGTAGATCAGTTCGTGGGAAACACGGCTGAGGTGCAAGACGAGCTGGCGGCCGGCGGGGCCGATCTGGCGCTCGTTGAGGGTCCGGCGGAAGGCTTGTCCCCCGGCATCGAGCGGAGGGTCTTCGGGCACGACGAGATAGTGCTGGTCACCCTCCCGGACCACCCGCTGGCCGCCGGCGTTGGACGTCGGGAGCCGGCCGAGCTCGAAGGGATGGAGGTGGTGTGGCGCGAGGAGGGCAGCGGCACCCGCGAGGTCGCCGAGCGCGCCTTGGGCGGCGTGCGCCTCCGCACCGCGCTCGAACTGGTGGGCGGCGAGGCCGTCAAGGAGGCGGTCGCGGAGGGCATAGGCGTCGCCTTCCTCTCCCGGCTCGTGGTGGAGAGGGAGGTGCGGGCTGGGTTCCTGGCGGCGACGGGGATCGACGCGCCGGGGTTGCGCAGGCCCCTCTCCCTGCTGCGTCCACCGCCGGAGCTGCTGCCCCGCGCCGCAAGGGCTTTCCTTGAGGCCCTCCGTGATGACCGTGCGTGATGACTACCCCGAACGGGCCCCGAAAACCCGTAACCGAGATCGCCGCGGAGTCGAAATCGGCCGAGCCCCGCTCACTTTACTGACGACCCTCCCGGGATCATGCGGCCTGAGCTCGAGTATCTCGACCGCGACCGGCCTGTTCGCTACCCGGCCTGAGGCGCTGGGGCTGACATGACCGCCGTCCCGTCCTCGCGGGCTACGAACGCCGTCCGGACCAGGCCCACGAAGAGGCCGTGTTCCAGGGCGCCCGGGATGAGCTTTATCTCTGTTCCGAGCGACGCGGGGTCCGCTATCGAGGGGAACAGGCAGTCCACCGTGTAGTGGCCCCCATCGGTCACGAACGGGCGTTCCCCGTCCGGCTCGAGGGGCCGAAGGCGCGGCTCGCAGCCCAGGGAAGAGAGCGCCTTGCAGGTCGCCTCCCACCCGAAGGGCTCGACCTCGACCGGGAGGGCTCCTCTGCCAAGGGAGTCGACCAGCTTCGAGTCGTCGACGACCACGATCAGGCCGTCGCCCGCGGCGGCGACTATCTTCTCCCGCAGGAGCGCGCCGCCGCGGCCCTTGATCAGGGCCAGGCCCGGGTCCACCTCGTCTGCGCCGTCTATCGTGATCTCTGGCCGGGATCCGGCGAGGCTCGAGAGCGGGATGCCGACGTTCCGGGCGAGCTCCGCGGTCGTCTCCGATGTCGGTATCCCCCGCACGTCCTCAAGCTCGCCCGAGGCAAGCTTCTCCCCGATCCTCCGCACCGCCCACGAGGCCGTAGAGCCCGTCCCGAGCCCGACGACCATCCCGGGTTCGACCCGGGCATCCACCGCCGCGCAGGCGGCGGCGCGCAATCTCTCCTGACGCGTCTTCACGT
>CADCUW010000245.1 GCA_902805985.1 uncultured Rubrobacteraceae bacterium | reverse complement strand
CGGGTCCAACCAAAAGGTTGACCGAGACCGGGACCCGAAGCGTCACTCTGGATCGGTTAGCCCTGGTTAGAACCAGGGTCCGACAGGTCGCCAAAGGCCTCCGTTTGAGGGGCCTTTCTTTCGGCCGCTGATCCCAGACCCTCCCGCCCCCCTCGTCCCGCACGGGGTCACGGTCGCGATCGAGGACCGAATCTAACGAAATGATTCGACTGGAATTCGGGATCAGAGAGCGCCAACGCTTGTGAATACCGCTGTGGGACATCCTGCGAAGTCCTAGAGATTCTTCCAAAGGCCTCCGTTCCTTCATCACGGTTCACGTGATTCACGTTTCGCGTTATTATTGGGTCGATGATAAAGGGCTTCCGGGAGAAGGAGACCGCGAGGGTCTGGGGGCGGGGGAGGTCGAAGGCGCTCCCGTCGAACCTGCAGCGGAAGGCCTTGAGGAAACTCGTGGAGTTGAACAACGCCGAGGACGTGAACGACCTGCGCGTGCCGCCCGGCAACCGCCTGGAGAAGCTCTCCGGGAACAGGGAGGGCCAGCACTCCATCAGGATCAACGACCGCTACCGGGTGTGCTTCGTCTGGGAGGACGGGGACGCTTACGACGTGGAGATCGTCGACTACCATTAGGAAGGGAACGAAGATGGCGGAGAAGAAGATCATGACCCCGGTCCATCCGGGGGAGCTGCTCAGGGAGGAGTTCCTCTCTCCGATGGGCATAACGCCCTACAGGCTGGCCAAGGACATAGGGGTGCCCGCGCAACGAATACACGAGCTCGTCCACGAGCGGCGCGGCGTGACCGCCGACACCGCCCTCAGGCTCAGCCGGTACTTCGGAATGAGCGAGGGCTACTGGATGAACGCGCAGAAGCACTACGAGCTTGAGGTCGAAAAGGACCGCCTCGGCGCCGAACTCGAGGATATACGACCTCTCACGGCCGCCGGCTGAAGGAGAATTCGAGCCGCCCGACGACCTTCGCCGGACGGCCCTGCTGAGGTCCGACGAGGAGATCGCCATCTACTCTCCCGAGCGAAGCGTGGTCGACGCCATGCGGTTGAGGAGCCAGGTGGGTACCGACGTGGCCTACGA
>CADCUW010000244.1 GCA_902805985.1 uncultured Rubrobacteraceae bacterium | reverse complement strand
CATCGGCAGCCGCACCCGCAACGCTACTCTAGGCCTCTCCACCATCAAGAGCGCCGTGAGGAAGTACCAGAGGGACCGCCGCGCAGAGACCGAGGAGCGGGCGACCGCGTAGGCGGCAACACGGGCCCGACCCGCGGTACGCCCGCCGCGGCGGGCGTACCGTGGGGGGTTGGGAGGACATCACCGGGGTATCGGCGTGCCCTTCGCGCCGCTCCACAATGCGTACCCCAGCCAGACGAGGCCCGCGCCGAAAAGCGCGTGGCCGACGATGAGGACGGCCTCGATCCCGATCGGGGGCGCGAACGCGACGATCGGGCCCCCGACGGCCAGCAGCACGCCCGCCGCGCGGGGCAGGACGCCGGCCCGGAAGACCGCGACGCCGAGCAGCACGTAGCCCAGCCCGAACACGAAGCTTGTGGCGATGAGTTGCCACAACCCGACCGGCGTGCCCCCACCGAAGTCGTGGGAGAACAGGTGCTCCCGGCCCTCCATGAGCATCATCGACGTGCCGACGAACGCTACGAGAAAGCCCACAGACCCCAGGCGGCCGGTCTGCAGCCGCTGTCGTACAAAGGCCTCGACGAGCACCAGCAGGACGGCTATAAGTGTAACGAAGTACAGGAAGTGTACCGGAACCCACGCCGCGCTCCGCGGGTCCTCCGGGTGCAGGAAGGGGGCGAGCAGCATCGAGGCCCCCGCGGCTACGGCCAGCGGCCCGCTCCACCCGAAGATCTCGCCGGGCGAGACACCCCTCTGCGCGCCCTCGACCCTTGGCGCCGTTATCCTGTCGGTGATCATCGCTATTCCTCCCGTCCTCTGTTGAAGGTCTTCGATATGTCGTTGCGTGACGGAGAAATGGTAGGGACAACGGGGCTTCGGGAGATCACGCAAAAGGCGTATTTTTACGGTCCGAGACCGGCGATCCTCCCAACGGCCATCCGTTAGGCTAAACTGCGCGGCCATGGGGACCGCGGACTGGAACAACGCGCCGCTCTGGGGCGGAAGGTTCGGGTCGAGCCCGGCCGAGGCCTTCGAGCGCCTGAACGCCTCGATCCCCTTCGACGTCCGACTCGCCCCCCACGACGTCCGGGG
>CADCUW010000243.1 GCA_902805985.1 uncultured Rubrobacteraceae bacterium | reverse complement strand
GGCCCGAGACGCCACGCGCCCTGGTAGATCGGCGGGTGCAACGCCAGGATGGGCAGACCGTGTCTGCCGGCGAGGTCGACCAGGTAGGCCGGCTGGTGGGTGTCCCAGCGGTCGTCCATCATGACTTCCATCCCGTCGAACCCGGCCTCTGCCGCCCACCCGAAGACGCGCTCCAGGCCGAAGGGGTGTAGCGACCCCGTGCTGAAGACGACGGGGACGCTCAAATCCGGCCGCGCCGGATCTCCAGGAACCGCTCAAGCGTCGAGGGGGAGTGGTTCTGGTAGTGGTTGTTGGCGTAGGCGAAGACGGTCCTGCCCTCTTCCAGGAAACGCCCGACCAGATCGGACCACCAGCGCAAGTCCTCGTCGCGCTCCTTCTTGAGGTGCGTATGCCCTGACGGGAACTCCCGGCGGTTGCCCAGCCAGCGGATGTAGGCGAAGTCAGCGGTCGCCTCCTGCATTCGGGGCATCCTGGGGTAGTCGATCAGGGTGAGGGCGACGCCGTGCTCGCGCAGCAGCGCCGGCAGGTCGGAGCCGAGCCAGCTCCGGTGGCGCACCTCGACGGCGTAGCGCGCGCCGCCCGGCAGGACGTTCAGGAAGTCTTGCAGGACCCCGATGCCCTCGACCGTGAACGAGGGTGGGAGCTGCAAGAGGAGCGGGCCCATCCGGTCCCCGAGATCCGACATGGTCGAGACGAAGGCTTCGGCCTCGCGGGCGCAGCCGACGAGGGTCTTCTCGTGCGTTATCTCCTGCGGGAACTTTGCCGCGAACAGGAAACCGTCGGGCGCGACCTCGCGCCAGCGCTGCACGGTGGACCGGCGCGGCGTCCCGTAGAAGGTGGAGTCTATCTCGACGGTGGCGTAGCCCTTGACGTACTCGGCGAGCCTGGAGCCGGCGGGGATGCCTTCCGGATACACCGTCCCCTCCCAGTCCGCGTAGGACCACCCGGACGTGCCGAGGTACAACCCCGGCTCCGGCGGCGAGATGCTGCCGGGGGTCTCAGAGAAGAGCCTCTGTTGCGTCGAATCGTCCATTCGTCTCGGAAAAGGCGATGCTACCATAGCGTCCCCGCGCCTTTTTATGAAAGATATTCCT
>CADCUW010000242.1 GCA_902805985.1 uncultured Rubrobacteraceae bacterium | reverse complement strand
CCTCGCGCTGGTGCTTGGTGGCGGTGTAGCCGTACTTCTCGGCGTCGAACTCCCTCTGCTGCAGCTCGGAGTAGGCGGCCATGCCCCGGTCCTTGTAGTCGCGGGCGAGCTCGAACATGGAGAAGTTCAGGGCGTGGAAGCCGGCGAGCGTGATGAACTGGAACTTGTAGCCCATCTCCCCGAGCTGGCGTTGGAAGGTCGCGATCTCCTCGTCCGAGAGCTTGGCCTTCCAGTTGAAAGACGGCGAGCAGTTGTAGGCGAGCAGCTTGCCCGGGAACTCGGCGTGCATGGCCTCGGCGAAGTGGCGAGCCTGCTGGAGGTCGGGCGTCGAGGTCTCGCACCACACGACGTCGGCGTAGGGCGCGTAGGCGAGGCCGCGGGCTATGGCCTGGTCGATGCCGGCGTTGACCCTGTAGAAGCCCTCCATCGTCCGCTCCCCGGTCAGGAACCTCTGGTCGGCCGGGTCTATGTCGGAGGTGACGAGGTTGGCCGCATCCGCGTCGGTGCGGGCGACGATGATCGTCGGCACGCCCATGACGTCGGCGGCGAGGCGGGCGGAGATGAGGTTACGGACGGCCTGTCCGGTCGGGATGAGAACTTTGCCGCCCATGTGGCCGCACTTCTTCTCCGAGGCGAGCTGGTCCTCGAAGTGAACGCCCGCAGCACCCGCCTCGATCATGCCCTTCATCAACTCGAAGACGTTCAGGGCGCCGCCGAACCCGGCCTCGGCGTCGGCGACGATCGGGGCGAACCAGTTGACGCCGTTCTTGCCTTCGGCGTGGTGGATCTGATCGGCGCGCTGCAACGCCTGGTTGATCCTCTTGACGACGTGCGGCACGCTGTTGGCCGGATACAGGCTCTGATCCGGGTACATCTGACCCGCCAGGTTCGCGTCGGCCGCCACCTGCCAACCGCTCAGGTAGATCGCCTTGAGCCCCGCCTTGACCTGCTGCACGGCCTGGTTGCCGGTGAGCGCCCCGAGCGCGTTGACGTAGTCCTCCGTGTGCATCAGGTCCCACAACCGCTCCGCGCCCATCCGCGCCAGCGTCTGCTCGACCACGACCGAACCCCGCAGCCGCGCCACGTCATCAGCCGTGTAAGGCCGCTCGATCCCGGCCCAGCGCTCGCCCTCCCACTCCTGCGCTATCTTCGTCGTCCCGTTCTTTCCGTTCTCCACTTTTCCTCCTACGCTCTCTGTCTCTGATCACCGCATGATACAGCCTGCACGTATGTGTGCATATATGTGCACCGCAGGCGCGGTAGTCGCCCGCCGCCCGCAGGCCGGGGTACGTGCCCGACGCACCGGGGAAGCAGGGGCGCGGGGCGGAAGGTCTTGCCCTCCGCCCCGCGCCCGTTGATGTCGTCTCCTGTGATCTCCGGTCCCTTCTAGTCGAAGTACTCGTAGCCGGGGAGGGTCAGGAACTCGACGAACTCATCCTGGGTCGAGATGCGGTCGAAGAGTTGGGCGGCCGTGCCGAACTCGTCCGTCTCCCACCGCTCCGGGCCGACGATGTCGTTTTTGATCTTCTCCAGTTCCTCGTCGAGCACTTCGCGGAAGAGCTCCACCGTCACCTCGGTGCCGTCTTCGAGGATGCCTTTGGGGTGGTGGATCCACTGCCACACCTGGGCGCGGCTGATCTCCGCCGTGGCCGCGTCCTCCATGAGGTTGAAGACGGGGACGGCGCCGCGCCCCGCGAGCCAGGCCGCGAGGTACTGCACGCCCACGGAGATGTTGCTGCGAAAACCGTCCATCGTGATGGGGCCCTCGGGCTTCTCCAGCAGATCGGCGGCGCTCGGGTTCACGTCCGGGCGCTCTTTGTCGATCTGGTTGGGCTGGGGCATGTGCTCGTCGAAGGCCTGCTTGGCGAGCCCGACCATGCCGGGGTGGGCCACCCACGTACCGTCGTGGCCGTCTTTCGCCTCGCGCTCCTTGTCTTCAAGCACCTTGTTGTTGGCGAACTCGGTCCACTCGGGGTCGTCGCTGCGCGGGATCTGGGCGGCCATCCCCCCCATCGCGTGCGCGCCGCGCTCGTGGCAGGTCTTGATGGTCAGCAGCGAGTAGGCCCGCATGAACGGGACGGTCATCGTCACGGTGTTGCGATCAGGGAGGAGCATGTCGTGCTCGCGGAACTTCTTGATGTAGCTGAAGATGTAGTCCCACCGGCCGCAGTTGAGGCCCGAGGAGTGCTCGCGCAGCTCGTAGAGGATCTCGTGCATCTCGAAGGTCGCCATGATGGTCTCTATGAGGACCGTGGCCTTGATGGTGCCCTGCGGGATACCCGTCTCGTCCTGGGCCATGACGAAGATGTCGTTCCACAGCCGCGCCTCCAGATGGCTCTCCATCTTCGGCAGGTAGAGGAACGGGCCGTGCCCGAGGTCCAGAAGCCCGTGGACGTTGTGGAAGAAGTACAGGCCGAAGTCGAAGATGCCGGCGGGGACCTGTTTGCCGTCCACCAGCATGTGCTTCTCCCAGAGATGCCAGCCGCGGGGGCGTGCGATCAGGACTGCGACCTCGTCATTGAGCGTGTAGTGCTTGCCCGTCTTTGGGTCGTCGAAGGTTATGGTGCGCTGGACCGCGTCTCGGAGGTTGAGCTGGCTGTCGAGCATGTTGTGCCAGGTCGGGCAGTTGGCGTCCTCGAAGTCGGTCATGTACGTAGGCGCCCCGCAGTTGAGCGCGTTGATGAGCATCTTCCGGTCAGGGGGGCCGGTGATCTCCACCCGCCTATCCTGCAACGCGTCCGGGATCGGGGCGATCTTCCAATCCCCCTCCCTGACGTCCTTCGTCTCGGGGAGGAAGTCCGGCATCTCGCCGGCGCTGATCCTGGCCTGCCGCTCCTGCCGGGCCTGGAGAAGCTCCTCGACCCTCGGGGTGAACTCCCTCGCGAGCGTCGCCACGAAGGCGACCGCCTCGGGGCTCAGGATCTCCCGAAACTCGTCGGGGACCTCTTTGGTGATCTCTATGCCTTCTCCGTACACGCTCGTATCGACCATCTGTGGTCCGGGCTCCTCCCTAACGCTTGCCAGATGGAGAAACTCTAGCAAGCGCGCTTGCCCCTCGCTTGGAGCCCGTCGGTACCCCGTCGGTACCCCCTCGGGGCACTCTAGGCGGCAACCTGCTCCCACCGCCGGACCGCGGCCCGCCGCACGTAGACGATGCACGACGTCGGCACGCAACGCCACCGGTACAGAACCTCGAACTCGCCGAACCCGATCTTCACCCGCGCCCCTATGGACGGCGTCCCGTCCTCGTAACGCCGCTCCAGGATCTCCTCCGTCTCCGGGTCCCTGTACTGCACCGGTATCATCCCTGCTCCTCTCGCCGATCTACCGTGAAACACACGTTAAAAGACAGCCCGTTATAAGTCCAATCATTTGCACGTATCGCAGATATAGGAGAAACTTATGACAGTGGCTCCAGGTTCGAGGTTTTGGGGCATAAGGGGTGTGGAGCGTGACCCATGGCGGGAGGCGAAGTCCGGGCTTCAAGACGCGGGGGGGCGCCGATGGCTCCGCAGAGGTTCCTCAACCAACACCTGAAACCTCGAACCTCAAAACCTGGGTGTGACCGAAGGGAGATGCCTTGTTATTCCGACAACTGGAGTGCTTTCTGGCGGTGGCGCGGCTCGGGAACCTGAGCCGGGCCGCGGAGGAGATGTTCCTTACGCAGCCTACGCTTACGGCGCGGTTGAAGGCGCTTGAGGAGGAGGTCGGGGACGAGTTGTTCGTCAGGACGAGCCGGGGGATGCGGCTGACGGACGCGGGGAGGGAGTTCGCGCCGTACGCGGAGAGGGTGCTAGGGAGCTTCGAGGAGGGGCGGCGGCGGCTGGAGGAGCTGCGGGGGGCGACGGGTGGGCGGCTCCTGATCGGGGCCTCGCCCGGGGTGGGGACCTACGCGCTGCCGGGGCTCCTGGAGAGGTTCGTGGCGGCCTATCCGAGGGTCTCCATCTCGGTCAGGACGGGGCATTCCGAGGAGATTCTCGAGATGACGCTGAAGGAGGAGGTGCAGCTAGGCCTTACGCGGGCGATGCGGCACCCTGAGGTGGAGAGTCTGCACCTCTACGAGGACGAGCTCGTGCTCGTGGTGGACCCGGGGCACAGGTTCACGAAGAGAGGAAGGGCCGACCTCGCGGAGATCGGCGAGGAGCAACTCATCTTCTTCGACCAGTCATCCAGCTACTTCGAGCAGACCCACGCCCTGCTCAGGAACGCCGGCATCAGGGACCTGAGAACGATGGAGGTGGACAACATAGAGGCGGCCAAGAGGATGGTCGAGCACCGCCTCGGCGTCGCCTTCCTTCCGCGAACGGCCGTCGTGAGGAGCGTCTCCTCCGGCAACCTCTCCCTCATAGCCGTGGAGGAGACTCCCGAGATGAACCGCTCCATCGTCGCCCTCAGGCGCCGCGACGCGCCGGCGACGGGACCCGTGGCGGCCTTCCTGGAGGTCGCGGCGACCCTCGGCGAGCGGAGCGATCAGGCCGAGCTCTCCCCCACCCTCGCCGCAGACTTCGAGAACCTACAGCTTATAGACCTGTTTACGTAGGTCCGCCAGGGGGCCGTCCTGTCGCACACCGCTCAGGTGGCACACCGCTCAGGTGGCACCTTCACCCCGAGCGTGCCGCGCGAAGACCTCCGTCACAGCCTCCAGGTAAGCGCCCACGATGACCCGCTCCTCGTCCGTCAGCTCCGCACTCTTCTCCAGAAGGTCCGCGCCCACCGGCAGCAGGTGCTTCCTGGCCGCCGTCAGGCCGGAGGGCAGGGTCCTCACCACCGAGCTTCTCCGGTCGTTCGGGTTAGGCCGCCGACCTACCTGCCCGGCCCGCTCCATGCGATCTACCAACGCCGTTACGGCCCCCGAGCTGAGGCTCAGACGCCGCCCCAGCTGCGTCGGCGTCAGGCCCTCCTCGCCGGCCTGCTGCAAGTGCTCCAACGCCGCCATCTCAGAGAGCCCGAGCCCCGTCCGCCGCGCCATCGCCGCCGCGAACGCCAGCACCTCCCGAATCTCGGCCTGGACCAACCCCGCCAACCGCTGCGCGGAACAGCTTGACAATCGCTTATCTTTATTATTAAGATAATCACTCATGAAACCATAATAGCACGGACGGAGGTCGTTCGGTGGTCAGAGGGGTCAGGGCGGGTTCGTTCGGGAAGATCCGGGACGGGCTGGGGGAAGTGTTCGGGGGGCTCGTGTTTGCGGGTGCGACAGCGGCCGGTGCCGCGCTGGTTGGGTTGTTGGCCGCTTTGGGGGTGCTGGCGGTTTTCGACGGGGCGGATTTCGTGGGGACGCTTTCGGGGCGGGGCGAGGCGGCGCTCGGGGCGTGGATGGCGGCCGCGGCGCTGGTGTCGTTGGGGTTGCCGGCGGCGACGCTCGCGGTCTGGGGACGGGAGGCGGCCGTCAGGCGGGCTTTGCTGGCGTACGTGGTGGTGCTGGGCGTTCAGATAGCCGTCGAGATGGTCTTCTCTGGCGTCTTCTTCCCGGACATCGTGGTACTCACCGGGATCGCCTTTACCGGCTACCGTCTCATGCAGTTGCGCGGGGCGCGCCGGCGGTTCATGTTCGCTGAGGGGTCTTCCCCAAGCTGCCGGGCGGCGGTCCGGTGCTGCCTCTCACTCGGGCTCGTATTCTGGTCGGCGAACCTGGCTTTTCTGGTCCTTGTTGCGCTGCCGCGCGTGATCGGGATAGTGTAGGGGACGCCATGGGTAGGTTGGAGCGGAGCCTATACTATGTGCTGAACGTGGGGGTGAGGTTGCTGCTGCGTTCGCCGCTGCGTTCGCCGCTGCGTTCGCCGCTGCACGGGCTCGCCAGCGGCCGGATCATGCTCCTCACCGTCACCGGGCGCAAGAGCCGGCGGCGGTTCACGGTCCCGGTGAGTTACCTCCATCACGAGGGGCGCTTACTCAGCTTTACCAGCGGGGAGTGGAGCGCCTGGTGGAAGAACCTCCGAGAAGGTGCGCCCGTGGCGGCGCGGGTGCGGGGTAGACAGCTAGCGGGCAGCGCGTGGGCCGGGACGGGCGGGGACGCCGTCGTGCAGGGGCTGGGGACTTTCCTTACCGAGTTTCCCGGCACGGCCGGGCGCTACGGCGTCGGGCTCGATGCCGTAGCGCCCGGCCCGACCCGCGGGAGGTGGACGCCGCCGTACGGGGAGGGAGGGCAGTCAGGGTCGTCGTGAAGCCAAAGGCCCCGGAGGCTTGCTAAGACCCTCCGCCGTCTCCGCCGCCTCCGCCGCCACCGTCTCCCCAGCCGCCACCGCCGCTATCACCGAACCAGCCTCCGCCA
>CADCUW010000241.1 GCA_902805985.1 uncultured Rubrobacteraceae bacterium | reverse complement strand
GTCTACCTCGGGGGCTCCGAGCCCGGCGTCCGGACCTGGGCCGTCTTGCTGGGGCTGGCGGTCCTCGCGGGCGCCGCATACCTCTTCCAGAGGCGGTTCTTGAGGGTCAGGCCCCGCGTCCGCTAGGGGTACGGGGTGGAAGCCGGGCGGGTCCGCCAATATGATGTGCTCTTCGTGAGCGCACTCGGAAGGTACATGGTCCTGGCCGGTTTGCTGGCCCTTCTCGTCGCGGTTCCGGCCTGCTCCGGGCAGCCGGAGACGGAGTCTGGAGGAGAGGACCAGGATCAAGGCCAGAGCCGGCCGCAGGGCGGGCAGGCGCGGGAGAGGGATCCCGTGGCTCGCTTGCTGGATGCGGAGGGCTCGGACGTGGGTATCGGCGAGCGGGTCGAGGTCGGGGCCGTCTCCATGCGGGTCTTCGCCATCAGGGATGAGGACATCGTTTACTTCGCGCCCGGACCCGGGCAGCGCGTGGGCGAGAGGGACAGCGGCTCCGGCGAGTTCGTTGCGGTGGACTTCGTCGCCCAGAACGGTTCGGAATCCAGGGTAACGGTGCGGCCCCAGGCGATCCTGGAGGACGACTCGGGGGCCAGGCACCGGCCGGACGGCTCCGTGCGGACGCCGAACCTCGCGGACGGTGCCATGGAGCTGGGTGCGGGGCAGAAGCGCGCCTCGACCCTTTTCTTCGACGTCCCGAACGGGACTACCCCCGAGCGGTTGGGGTTGCTCATCTCCGGTGAAGGGGCGAAGATCGACCTTCTATCCGATGAGCGCGACCGGGTGCCGCCCGACGACTACCTGCGCGTCTACCATCTGTACTTCGCGCAGAAGGCTTACGAGGAGACCTACGAGATGTACGACCCGGCCACCACGCAGGACATCACCCAGGGCGACTGGCTCACCTTCTACGAGCCCGTGTGGGGGAGCCGCTTTATCGGCCTCGACTCGCTGACCCGGGTCTTCGTCGCAGAAGACGAGGCCTCGTTCGAGATGGACCGGACCTTCTACGACAGCGACGGAGAGCCCGTCGACGATCCCCTCCTCAACGCCCCCGTGCTGCAGGACATGAACAGGGTCGACGGCGCCTGGAAGCTGGTCATGGGG
>CADCUW010000240.1 GCA_902805985.1 uncultured Rubrobacteraceae bacterium | reverse complement strand
ACCTTTGGCCGGATGGTCGTCTTCGGCGCCGCCAGCGGCGACCGGGGCCACCTCGTGCCCGGAGCGCTCATGAACGGCTGCCAATCCGTCGTGGGCTTCTGGCTCGTCCCGATCACGCAGCGCCCGGACCTCCTCATCCCGAGCCTGGAAGAGGTCCTCGGCTGGATAGCATCGGGCGACCTCAAGCTGACCATCGGCAGGGAGTACCCGTTAGAGAAGGCCGCCGAGGCCCACGCGGACCTGGAAGGTAGGAAGACCACCGGAAAGCTGGTGCTCAGGCCATAAGCTTTGAGATTTTAGGTATCGGGTCGCCAGGGACGGATCCAAGGGGCCGTACCGGGCTTCACCGGATCATCTGAGAGAACGCGAAGGGCGGGGGAGATCCCCGCCCCGCGTACATAAAGCCTTAAAACCCAAGGCCTAGAACCTCAAAACCTCTAGATCACCGAGCTCGAAGGCCCGCCGGCGACGTAGATCGTCTCGCCGCTGATGTAGGAGGCGTCGTCGGAGACGAGGAAGGCGACCACGTTGGCGATGTCCTCGACCCGGCCGAAGCGCTTGAGCGGGATGTTCTTGGCGAACCGCTCCTTCATGTCGTCCATGGTCATGCCGACGCGCTCGGCGGCCTCCTTGGTCATCTCGGTCTCGATCCAACCGGGAGCGATGGCGTTGACGGTCACGTTGAACCGCCCGAGCTCGAGCGCGAGCGTCCTGGCGAGCGCCTGGAGCCCCGCCTTGGCCGCCGAGTAGTTGGCCTGGCCCTTGTTGCCAAGCGCCACGATGGAGCTGGTCATCACGATCTTGCCGTACTCCTGCTCGACCATGTACTTCTGCGCGGCCCTGGAGCACAGGAAGCTGCCCTTGAGGTGCACGTCGAGCACCTTGTCCCAGTCGTCCTCACTCATCTTGAACGAGAGGTTGTCCCTGAGGAGCCCCGCGTTGTTGACCAGGATGTCCACCCGCCCGAAGCGGTTGTGGATCTCCTCGAACGCCTTCCCGACCTGCTGCTCGCTCGATACGTCGCACGCGATCGCGATGGCCTCGGTACCCGCCGCCTCGACGGCCTCAACCGTCTCCCGACAGGCCTCGGCCGAAAGGTCGAGCACCGCCACGTTGGCACCCTCCTGCGCCAGCCGTATCGCCTCGGCCGCCCCGATGCCCCGCGCCGCACCCGTCACGACCGCCACTCGTCCGCTAAGCCTCAAAATTCACCTCTCCAACTAGCCGAACAACGCCCGTCACACCCTACGGAGGGTGTCGACTTTGTTACATAACATTAAATTGTATACGAAGGGAACTTATGTGTCCAGCACAGATAGATGCGACGGTGAGGTAGGGGCTCTCCGAGGACGGATTATAGGCTTTTCGGGGTCGTGCGTTTCGACGGGTGGTTTGCGGTGCCGGACCCGCGAGTAATTCTCTGTTTGGCCGGTAAATATGGCTGATTCCGGGTATCGGCGGCCGTCTCGTCCAGGCATAATGATGCGAGCATCCCCAGGTGGCCGTGGACGAGGAGGAGAGATGGGTCTTTTGGCGAGACGTGCCAGGTACGTATGGCTGGCATTGCTGGTCGTCGCGGTCGCCCTGCCGGGTGCCGCGGTGGCGCAGGACGGGCCGGCCGCGTCCGGGGACAGATCCTCCTTCGGGTCGCAGTTAAAGAACCTACGGGAGACGGTGCCGGGCCAGATCATCGTCCGCTACGACGAGGGGGCCGGTCAGGCCGAGCAGGCCGCCGTGCGGCGCGAGGAGGACGTGGTCAAGAAGGCCGACCTCGACCTCATAAACGCCGACATGGTCAAGGTCGAAGAGGGGACCGTCGCGGCGGCCGTCGAGGACCTCGAGGCGAACCCGGACGTCGAGTATGCCGTCCCCGACCGGGTCGTCTACCCGACGCAGGCCAGCGCCGAGGAGCGCTTCTCCGAACTGTGGGGCCTGGAGAACACGGGGCAACCGATTCTCGGTCGCCCGGGTACGCAAGACGTGGACGTGGACGCCCCCGCGGCTGCGGCCTCGGGGGCGGACGGCGATAACGTGGTGGTCGCCGTCATAGACGACGGGGTTGACTTCGGCCACCCGGATCTCGCCGGTCACCAGTGGGTCAACGCGGGCGAGTCCGGCACGGACGCCGACGGCGACGCCAAGGAGACCAACAACATAGATGACGACGGCAACGGCTACATAGACGACGTCAACGGCTACGACTTCGCCAACGACGACAACACCGTCCACGACGCTCTAGAGGACTTCCACGGCACCCACGTCGCCGGCACCATAGCCGCCTCCTCCGACGGGGACAACGTCGTTGGCGTGGCGCCGGACGTCGAGATCATGGCCGTCAAGTTCTTGGGCGGGCCCTTCGGGTCGCTCTCGAGCGCCATAGAGGCCATCGAGTACGCGGCCGACAACGGCGCGAAGATCTCCAACAACTCCTGGGGCTACGTCGGCACGCCCGACCCCGCGCTCAAGGACGCCATAGACGCCTCAGGCATGCTCTTCGTCGCCTCCGCCGGCAACGAGAAGATCAACAACGACACAGGCTTCGATGTCGGGCCGTTCAATGTCCGGGCCTACCCGGCCTCGTACAACCTCCCGAACGTGCTCTCCGTGGCCGCCGTGAACAACACCGGCAAACTGGCGGGCTTCAGCAACTTCGGCGAGAAGTCCGTGGACGTCTCCGCGCCTGGCGTGGACGTGCTCTCCACGGTCCCATCCGTACCGCAGAAACCTGGCCTGACGCTCTCGACCGTCGGGGAGGGCCAGGCCCTCGTCGCCGGCTTCGGCCTGGAGGAGATCTCCGGCGAAGAAGCCCGCGCGGACTTCGCCGAGAAGGCCATGAGCACCCTCGGCTTCTGCACGGCCCTGAACTCGGAGATCTGCCCGACCGCCATGAAGAAGGTGCTGCTCGTCGACGACGACCTCAGCTCGCTGTTCAAGCCAAGGGACGCGCAGTTCGGGACGCCGGACGTGAGGCCCGTTATCTCGGCGGCCCTCGGCTCCGTGACCAACCTGCAGATCGACGTGGTAGACCCCGGCTCAGGCGACGGGCCCTCTTACGATAAGCTCGGCGAGTACGACCAGGTAGTCTGGGCCACGGGCCAGGCGCCGGTCTCGGCGGACCCCTACGATGAGACCGGTGCCGCCAAGAACACCCTCACGTTCAACGATACGAACGCCCTCACCCGCTACATGAGAGACGGCGGCAACGTCTTCCTCACCGGCCTCGACACCTTCTACCTGGACGAGACCTCGGCCTTCGTCACGGACACTCTGGGCCTCGAAGTGACGGGCGACTACTTCACCAGCACCTTCGAGGGAGATGACGGCCTGGCGTTCGCCGGGGACCGCCACGAGTTGAGCAACCCGCCGTTCTCCATCCCCTTCTACCACGACGGCCTGACGCCCGCGCAGCCCAACGCCTCGTCGCTCGGGACCATCGGAACACCGCCTGACTCCGAGGAGTACCTCTCGGGCACCTCGATGTCCGCGCCGCACACGACGGGTGTGGCGGCGCTCGCGGCCGGTGAGTTCGACGGCCTGGAAGAGAGGCCGATGGCCCTCAAGCGGCTCGTGATGGCGACCGGCCAGCCGGCGCCGCTAACGAAGGGCAAGACCGTCACCGGCGACCTCGTGAACGCGGGCAAAGCCGTCACCGACACTGTCCCGCGCATCACCGGGTTCTCCCCAACCGGCACCGTCACCGACAGCACGCCCACCATCCGGGCCAACGTGGTGGACCTGCAGGAGAAACTCGCGAAGTCCAGGATAGAAGTCTTTATGGACGGCGCCTCCATAGGCGGCTGGATGCGGTCGATGCGCTTCTCCTACAACGCCAGCTCCGGCGCCCTCTCCTTCACGGGCAGGGGCCTGAAGGAAGGCAAGAACTCGGTGCGGATAGCCGCCACCGACTCGAAGGGCAACAGGTACACCCGAGACTGGACGTTCAGGTTGGAGTAGGCCCGTCGGCGGGGCGGCATCTCAGCCCGTCAGCCAGGGAGGGCCCCGTCCGCGGACGGGGCCCTCCCTGTTTGCCCTCCTGTTGTGGCCGCCCCGCCTCTTCTACCCCGGCCTTCTAGCCCTACCGTCGACGGGCTGACAGGCTAAGTCCTTATGTAGACGCCGCCGTTGATGTCGAGGGACTGGCCGGTGATGTAGTCGCCGTCCTCGACGAGGTAGCGGACGGCGCGCGCTACCTCCTCCGGCTCGCCGAAGCGCCGCAGCGGCACGGACTTCAGGAGCTTCTCCTTCGCCTCTTCGGGGATGGCGGCGACCATGTCCGTGTTTATGAAGCCGGGGCAGATGGCGTTGACGGTGATGCCGTAGCGGGCGAGCTCGAGGGCGGCGGTCTTGGTGAAGCCGAGCAGCCCGCCCTTGGCCGCGGAGTAGTTGGCCTGGCCGACGTTGCCCGCCTCCCCGACAAAGGAGCTCATGTTGATGATCTTGCCGCCCCCGGCCTCGGTCATGTGCGGCAGCACCGCGTGTACGGTGTAGAACGCGCTGTTGAGGTCGACCTGGATGACCGTGTCCCAGTCCTCCACGGTGAGCTTCTTGAGCGTCTTGTCTATGTTGATGCCGGCGTTGTTGACCAGCACGTCCACCCTGTTGAACCGCTCTATGGCCTGGTCTATGAGCGCCTGGGCCTGCTCCGCGTCCGAGACGTCGGCCTGTACCGCGACCGCCTCCCCGCCTGCTTCCTCTATCTTCGCTACCAACTCCTCCGCGGGCTCCTTGCTGCGCGAGTAGTTGACCACGACCTTCGCCCCACCCGCCGCGAGCTCCTCGGAGATCGCCGCGCCAAGCCCCCGGCTCGCTCCCGTGACCACCACGACCGCTTCTTTCAAAGTCCCCACTGTTCCTCCCTTTCCCTCTAGTGTTTCCCCTTGTTTTGCCTTACCTGTCCCCAACGCAGTTTATTGATCGACCCTACCAGCCGCAAACTATGTACCCCCCACACATAAGACCCGCGAGATCTCACCGCCAAAACGCTACAATGCTACAGAAATACCCTGCTAGACCTTGACGTATGCATATATATATGTAGAATGCACATAGGTTATGGAAGAGAGATCTATGAACAATGAAGAGAAGAGTCACGCCGCCGGTCCGCGGGAGCCGGGCTTTCGCGGGGTAGAGGCGCGGCCCAGGAATTGGCTGGTGCCGGTGATCCTGCTCTCCCTGCGCGAGTGGAACTCCTACGGGTACGAGTTGATGGAGCGGGCTTCGGCCTTCGGGTTCGAGGCGATGAACCCCGGGACGTTGTACCGGACGCTGCGGCAGATGGAGAAAGAGGGCGTAGTCGAGTCCAGTTGGGAGACCTCCCGGGGGGGGCCGGCGCGCCGCATGTACACCATCACGGACGCCGGGCGGTCCTACCTGGACTTCTGGGCTAGGTCGCTCGAGCAGTACCAGCAGACCATGGACACGTTCTTCCGGATGTACACGGGCCGGCCCATGCAGGACAAGCCGGACGAGAAGAAGTAAGAGTTCGCGTCACACGCGAGAAAGGGGTTAATCGGATGGCTACCAACGTCGAGAAGGCGAACAAGGCTGCGGAGAAGCTGGCCGAGACCACGCGGGATTCCTACCAGACCGTGGTGAACCACACGGTGGGGCTTCAGGAGCGGAACGTCAGGTTCGCCCAGGGCCTGGTCGACGACTCCATCAAGGAGTTGCGCCACCAGGTCGAGAGCAACCGGGCGATGACGCGGGATCTCGTCGAGCATGTCGAGAAGCAGCGCGAGGCGTACCAGACGCTCGTCGGGCAGTCCCTCGACGCCTACATGGACCTCGCCTACGCGCCACTCTCCTACTACAAGGAGGGCCTGCGGGCCGCCGGGAGGGTCGCCAGGTAGAGGACTAGAGACCGGCGCGCGGAAGGAGGGGGCGGGCTTTCGGGCTTGCCCCCTCTCTCCGTTTAGCGGGCGGCACGGGTGGATAGGAACACCGGCTTATCGCAAGAGTTTCAGAAGAGAAGATGACTGATATGGATCAGAAACAGCAGAAGCAGGTAAACGAGGCGGCCGAGAAGCAGAAGCAGGTTCGCCGGCGCCATCGAGGAGTCTTACCAGGCTCTGGCGGACCGGTCGGTCTCCGCGCAGGAGCTCAACGCGCAGCTCACGCAGGAGTTCTTCAACGGGGTTATCAACAACCTGAGGACCCAGGCGTCCAACAACCGAGCGCTGGCGGACGACCTGATCGAGCAGCAGCGCAAGCAGCAGGAGGCCTCCCAAGCGCTCGCCCAGGAGGGCGCCGACGCCTACATGGACTTCCTGAACTCGATGTTCTCTTACTA
>CADCUW010000239.1 GCA_902805985.1 uncultured Rubrobacteraceae bacterium | reverse complement strand
TGTGCTTGATGCCCAACTGCTCGCCGTCGGCCGAGATCAAACGGACGCTCCGCGCCCGGATCTGGCCGTTTATTCGCGGCTCTTCTTCAGTCGCTACTGTGCATCACTCCTCTCAAAACCTATTTTTCGGGGCCGTGCGTCTGTCCCTAATGACAATCTGCTTGTGTTTGGAACGAGACGGAACCCCAACTACGCGAATAATTATACTCCGCGCCGCCCTCCCGTGTCTACATGGAACTATTCTCGCGAACGGACCTGCTCATCGACCACGTCCATGAACGCCTCCACAGCGAGCTCCTCCTGCTGCTTCTCGCCCCGCCGACGCACGTTGACCGTCCCGGCCTCGGCCTCGTTGTCCCCTACGATGAGGAGGTACGGGATCTTCTGCCGCGCGTTCGCCCGGATCTTCTTCTGCATGCTGCTCTGCGCGTCGTCGACCTCGGCCCGGATCCCGCGCCCATCTAAACGCCCCGCGACCTTGCGCGCGTACTCGTTGTGCTTATCTGAGACGGGTATGACGACGGCCTGCACGGGCGAGAGCCAGACCGGGAACACGCCCGCGTAGTGCTCGATGAGAACGCCGAGGAACCTCTCCGTGGAGCCGGTGACGGCGCGGTGCAACAGAACCGGCGTGTGCTCCTTCCCGTCCTCGCCGATGTACTCGCACCCGAGGCGCAAGGGCTGCAAAAAGTCCACCTGGATGGTCGAGAGCTGCCACTCGCGCCCGAGCACGTCCTTGGCCATAAAGTCGGCCTTGGGACCGTAGAAGGCGGCCTCGCCTGCCTCCTCGTCATAGTCGATGCCGGCGGCGTCGAGCGCGTCGCGCAGCTCCCCCTCGGCCCTCGCCCACTTCTGCTCGTCAGCGATGTACTTGCTGTCGTCGGGGTCGCGCATGGAGAGCTGGACCCGGTACTCGTCGAACCCGTAGGTGTCGAGGACCTCGCGCACGATCTCCAAAGCCCTTGCGAACTCCTCCTGCACCTGGTCCTCGGTGCAGAAGACGTGGGCGTCATCCTGGGTGAGGCTCCTCACACGGGTGAGGCCGTTTAGCTCGCCGCTCTTCTCGTAGCGGTAGAGCGTGGCGAACTCGGCGTAGCGCACGGGCAGATCCCTGTAGGAGTGGGCACGGGCGTTGAAGAGCGTCATGTGGCTCGGGCAGTTCATCGGCTTGAGGCGGTAGCGCGTCTCGCCGTCCACCATCGGCGGGAACATCGAGTCCACGTAGTGCTCCAGATGCCCGCTCTTCTCGTAGAGTGACTCGTTTACCAGGTGCCCGGTCCACACGTGGTCGTAGCCGTGGCGGGTCTGGACCTCGCGCACGTAGCCCTCCATCAGATGCCGCAGCATCTCCCCCTTGGGCAAGAAGAGCGGGATGCCACCGCCGACGTCAGGGGAGAACGTGAAGAGGTCGAGGTCCTTGCCGATCTTGCGGTGGTCGCGGGCCCGCGCCTCCTCCAGCCGCCTGAGGTAGGCCTTGAGATCCTTCTCCGTCGGCCAAGCGGTGCCGTAGACGCGGGTGAGCATGGGGTTCTTCTCATCGCCACGCCAGTAGGCGCCGGCTATGTTCTGGAGCTTGAAGGCCCCGAGTTTGCCCGTGCTCTCGACGTGCGGGCCGCGGCACAGGTCGAAGAAGTCCCCCTGGCGGTAGACGGTTATCTCCCCGTCCTCTAGGCCCGAGATGATCTCGAGCTTGTACGGGTTGTCCCCGTAGAGCCTCTCGGCCTCGCCCTTGGAGACCTCCTCGCGCGTGACGGGCAGGTCGCGGGCGACGATCTCGCGCATCCGCTCCTCGATGCGCGGCAGGTCCTCATCCGTTATGCGCCCCTCGACCTCGATGTCGTAGAAGAACCCGTCCTGGATCGGCGGCCCGAGGGTGAGCTTGCTGCCGGGGAAGAGCTCGAGTATTGCCTGCGCCATCGCGTGGGCCGTCGAGTGCCGCAGGACCTCAAGCGCCTCCGGCGAGTCCTTGGTCAGCACCTCGAACGCGCCGCCCCCCTCGACCGGTGCTTCGAGATCGACGACCTCCCCGTCGAGCTTCGCGACGACGGCGTCGCGGGCGAGGCGAGGGCCGATGCTCTCGACCACGTCGCGGGCCCTGTCGCCGGGTTTTACCTCTAGCTGCTTGCCGTCTGGGAGGGTAACGGAGGGCATGTGCGGACCTTTCTTCGGAACGGGTTGCGGGGAGAAACCGGGCTTAGAGCCCGGTAGTTCGCGCGCCGGGGAGACCGGCGCGGCGTGGTGGGCGATAGTGGATTCGAACCACTGACCTCCTCCGTGTCAGGAAGGCGCTCTCCCCCTGAGCTAATCGCCCGCGTGGTTCTGGGCGGGGGCCCTCCGAGAGGCGGCACCCGGAGTCGAACCGGGGTGCAGGGTTTTGCAGACCCTTGCCTAACCACTCGGCCATGCCGCCATTCGGCCCGCGGCCAGAGCGGAAGACGGGATTCGAACCCGCGACCCTCACCATGGCAAGGTGATGCTCTACCAGCTGAGCTACTTCCGCGTGCCGAGTTAATTTAGCACGGCCCATTTGCTCTTACAAGCGCCCCTTGAACCAGCGTCTGCGGGAGAAGACCACGTAGCGCAAGAGGAAAAAGCTGATGAGGGAGGCGACCAAAATGGAGATGATCTTGGCAACGTTCCCGACGAGATAAGCCGGTATGTCCGTGTCCACGAGCAGGGGCCTGACCAGGGCCCAGAACAGCCCGTTGCTGACGCTGATGTTGACGAGCGCCTGCATGACGAAGAGCGTGGTCTGCCGCCGGTTGTGCTCCGCCCGTCCCCGGAAGGTCCACAGGGTGTTACCGAGGTAGCTGTTGGCGTTCGCCAGCACGAGTGCTATGCCGTTGAACAGGAAGAGCAGACCCGGATCGCGCGTCGGCTGCAGCCACAGGAAGAGGTTGAGCACCCCGATGTCGACGACGGCATTCGAGAGCCCGACCACGGAGAACTTCGAGAACCTCACCCCCCCGCTCTTGATCTTCGCCCGCTTGCTCATCCGGCGGCGAGCGCCATCTCATAGTATCCGCGCAGGACCCTGGTTGACGTCTCCCAGTCCTTGCTCTCGGCGGACCTCCGGGCGCCCTCCCGCAGCCGGGCGCGCAGGTCCGCGTCCGTCAGAACCCGGCGGCAGGCCGCGACGAGCGATGCCGGGTCCCCCGGCTCGTAGAGCAGGCCGCTCTCGCCGTCCGTGACGACCTCGTGGGCGGCGCCGGCCCGTGCGGCGACCACGGGCAACCCTGAGGAGAGCGCCTCCAACATCGCCAGGCCCAGCGTCTCCGTCGTTGACGGGAACACCAGCGCGTCCGCTGAGGCGTAGGCCGCGGTGAGTTCAGCCCCGCGCCGCGTTCCTGAGAAGATCGCGGGCATTCCGGCGAACTCCTCTTCCAGCTCCCTGCGCGCCGGGCCGTCGCCCACGAGGGCGAGCCGCGCTTCGGGCATGGCGCGCAGCACCTCCTTCAAGCTGCCGATGTTCTTCTCGCGGCCCAGCCGGCCGACGTAGAGCAAGACGGGGGCTTCGGGATGCCCGCCGGAGAGCTTGACGCGCCACTCCTCCGAGCGTTTCTCAGGATGAAAACGCGTCGTGTCAACGCCCTGGGGCCAGACGTGGACGCGCTCGACGCCGTTCTCGCTCAGGTAGTTTCGCGTTGTCTCGGAGGTGCAGAGGTTGATCCTGGCCCTGTTGTGCAACGTTCGCGTCCACCACCGGCCCGCCTTCTCGCCAATTCCCAGGCCGTAGAACCGGGCGTAGGTCGTTACGTTCGTGTGGTAGGAGGCGACGAGCGGGGCCCCCAGCCGGCGGGCATAAAAGGGGGCGCCGCTCCCCAGGACGAACGGGTTGACGGCGTGGATCAGGTCAGGCTCGAACTTTCTGAGGACCCTTCCGACGTGCGGGTTGCTGGGGGCGAGCATTATCTGCGGGTACGGGGGGAACGGCACGCCCGCCACGCGGTGGATCGGGACCTCGTGGTAGTAGGCAGGACCCTCGCCGTAACTCGGGGCGATCACCAGCATCTCGTCGCCGATCTTCAGAAGCTCGTCTATGGTGCTGCGCAGCCGCGTGACGACGCCGTCCAGCGCCGGCACGAAGGTCTCCGTGAAGATCGCGATCCTCATCCGCCCCGGTGACCCCGTGCTACTTCCGGCCCCGGGCCGGGACGCGGCTGGACGGCCCGCCCGCGTCGCCCGCGGTTCCGGTGGAGCATCGGTCGCGGCTACAGGTTCGAGATGATGGCCTGCGTGAACTCCGTCGTGCCCGCGCTACCCCCGAGGTCCTTGGTGCGGGTCTCCGGGTTCTTGAGCGCGGCCTCGATGCCGGACTGCATCCGGTCGGCGGCCTCCGCGTGGCCGAGGTGTATGAGCATCTCCTTGGCCGAGAGCAGCGTCGCCAGCGGGTTCGCCCGGTTCTGGCCGGCGTACTTAGGCGCCGACCCGTGGACGGGCTCGAAGACCGCGATCTCCTCACCTATGTTCGCCCCGGGGGCGACGCCCAAACCCCCCGTCAGCCCTGCGCACAGGTCCGAGAGGATGTCGCCGTAGAGGTTCGGGCAGACGAGCACGTCGTAGAGGTTCGGCTTGGTGACGAGCTGCATCGCCATGTTGTCCACGATGCGGTCGTCTATCTCCTCGAAGTCGTTCTCATAGTCCTTGGCGACCTCGAAGAAGACGTCGCGGAACAGGCCGTCGGTGAACTTCATGATGTTCGCCTTGTGGATCACCGTGATGTGCTTGCGGCCCTGCTCCCTGGAGCGCTCGAAGGCCATGCGACAGATCCGCTCCGTGCCCTCGCGGGTGATGATCTTGATCGACTCCGCCGCGTGCTTGCCGACCATGTGCTCGACACCGGCGTACAGATCCTCGGTGTTCTCGCGGTAGATGATGAGGTCTATGTTCTCGTGCGGCGTCTCGACGCCCGGCAGGCTCAGGCTAGGGCGGATGTTGGCGTAGAGGTCCAGCTCCTTGCGCAGCGCCACGTTGACAGAGCGGAAGCCCGTCCCGACCGGGGTGGTCAGGGGCCCCTTGATGGCGACCTTGTTGCGCCGGATGGACTCGAGCACGGACTCCGGCAGGGGCGTCCCCTCCCGGTCCATGACAGCCTCGCCGGCCTCCGCTATCTCCCACTCGATCCCGACGTCCAAAGCGCCGATAACGTCTTTTACGGAGTCGGTGAGATCCGGCCCGATGCCGTCACCGGGTATGAGAGTAACCGTCTGCGCCATGCCCAAGCCCCCTTCGCTATAGAACCGGCATAGTATAGCCACCGGGAACGGCTTCTGTCACAGGCGGGCTACTGCCCGAGGGCAGCCCCCAGGACAAAGGCGACGATGGTGAAGAAGATGCTCAACGCTATCCCGACCACTACCGGGGCTAGCACCACGAGCGCGGCCTTGCCCGTTGTGGTCGCGTGCCCCTCGCGGATGCCAAGCACGTAGAGAATCACCTTATACAGGCCGATCGCAAGCCCCGCGAGGATGCCCGGGATCGGTACAAAGAACTGAAAGCCGAGGACATTCGGGAAGCTCCCGTACGACGTGACCCTTAGGTCGTGCCGAAACCGGCGTTAGAAGGGCGCAGTATGAGGAGCACGAGCAGGTGGTAGAGACCGGCGACGACAGAGAGGCCGATGGCGGTCGCGATCGGATAGCGCAGCAACACCGCGAACGCGCCGACGATCCCGCCAATGGCCGACGTCGCGTCCCCCGAGAGGCCCGTCACGAGGCTGAGGACGAGAACCAGTAAGGTCGCGGGCGCCGCGGCCATGAGCAGCAGATGACGGCGAAGGCGAGCGGGTTCATGAGGCCCGCGTTCCTCGGCATCCCGCGGAAGAACGTCGTGGGCTCGACACCATAGATCTGCCGGTCCGCACAATGCTGTTGACCGGGTCCGAGAGGTTGAACTCTCCCCCCGCCGACGCAGACATACCCGGAGGCCGTACGCCCGCGCCCCCGCCGGACCCCCCGGAACCCGCCGGCTCTGGCCGGCTTCCCGTGTCGAACCCCATGACCTCACCCTTCCGATGTCTCCCGATAGGCTTGAATTTAGGACTTTTCGGCCCCGGGCACAACAGCGAAACGGGCATCGCGCGGTGTCGCGGGTACTGTAGAATGGGCTTTCGGGTGGTGAGAAGTGGGAGCCCGCGATGCCTTCGACGATAGAGACTCTAGAGCGCGAGCTGGGCGAGGCCCAGGCCGAGCGGGAGAGAGAAGAGCGGGCGGTTTTGAGGGCGGAGAACGCCCACGAGGCCGCCTGCGCCGCGCGGGACGAGGCCTGGTCCGAGAGCTTCGCCACGGACCCCG
>CADCUW010000238.1 GCA_902805985.1 uncultured Rubrobacteraceae bacterium | reverse complement strand
GCAACCTCTACGTGGGCAACTCCACCGTCTCTAACAACTTCTCGGAAGGCAAGGCCGGCGGCGTCGGCGGGGGCGGGATCGTCCGCCTGGAGCACGCCACGATCACCGACAACTTCGCCGCGGTCGCCTCGAACGTTGGCGCGGGGGAGCGCCTGGAGTCCTTCGCCTCGATCCTGGGGCCAACCAACGCCTTCCTCGGCGACGACGAGCCGCCGCCGAGGGCCGCCTGCCGCGTCACCGAGGCCGTATCGTACGGCTACAACCTGGCCACCCACCCTCTCTGCGGCCTCGACGGCCCAAGCGACGTCGTGGGCCTGGAAGACCCGGGGCTGGGACCCTTGCAGGAGGACGGGGGGTTCGGCGAGACCAACCCGCCGGAGGCGGGCAGCCCCGTGCTGGAGAGGATCCCGCCAGGCGCCTGCAGGCTCTCGCCCTTCTACGACATCTTCGACGCGAGCGACCAGCACCTGGAGGGCTACGTGAACGACCGTGTCGCCCTGCTCACCAGGGACCAGCGCGGCGTGGAGAGGCCCCAGGGGTTAAACAAGTCGGAGCGTCCAGGTCTGCCGGAACCGGCACGCTTGACAAGGTGTTGTTCAAAGATAAACTATTAATAGTTCAATATTAAACTTAAGGAGGCGGCGATGACGAGAGCGGGGCTTACGGAGCTTGGGGGGCTGCACCACACGTCCTCGATCACGAAAGACGTGGCGGAGAACGCGCGCTTCTACGTGCGCACGCTCGGGCTGCGGCTGGTGTACAAGGGCGTCAACTTCGACGACCCGTCGATGTACCACCTCGCCTACGGCGACGGGATCGGCAGCTACGGCACGATCATGACGTTCTTCGACATTCCGCACGCGGCCCCCAACAGGCCGGGTTCGGGTTCGGTGTCGGCCATCGGGCTGCGGGTGCCGGACGGGGACGCGCTGCGTTACTGGGCCGACAGGTTCGATGGCGAGGACGTCCACCACGGCGGCATGACCGAGCGGTACGACGGACGGGCCATGATCGCCTTCTCGGACCCCGAGGGGCACCGGTTGCAGCTCGTGGCCGAGGGCGGGGGGGCCGCGATATCTGACGGCGTGAGGTGGGACCGAAGCCCCGTGCCCGCGGAGGCGCAGATCCGGGGTCTCGAGAGCTACGCCATGACAGTAGGAGGGGCCGGTTCCACGCGGCGGATGCTCGTGGACCTCATGGGCTTCCGCGAGAGGGAGGAGTTTGGTGACGCCGAGGGCAGCAAGGTAGTCGTCTTCGAGGTCGGGCCGGGCGGCCCGGGCGCCGAGGTGCACCTGATGGAGAGGCCCGAGTTGGGCCGGGGGTGCCTCGGGGCCGGGGGCGTGCAGCACGTGGCCTTCAGGACCACCGACGAAGAGGAGATCGGGCGCTGGGCCGAAGCCGTGGCCCAGGCGGGCTTGCCTTCCTCGGGCCTCGTGGACCGGTTCTTCGCCAAGAGCCTGTACTACCGGGAGCCGGGCGGCATCCTCCTGGAGCTGACGACCACCGACGGCGGCCCCTCCTGGGTCTCCCGGATGTCCGACCTGGAACACCTCGGCGAGGACCTCATCATACCGCCCCCCCTCGAAGACCGGCGCGCGGAGATAGAGGCCAACCTCAGGCCGCTGCACGTCGAGCAGCTCGTCGGCGGTTGAGGGACGAGGCCGGAACGAGAAAGGGGTTCGGGTGGCGTTCGGCGAGGCGTTGGGAACGTCGCTCTTGAACGTTCGCGTCGTCCGTTGACCGGCAAACCCCCGGGCTTGTCCGGATCGCCGAGGAGCACCTCGCCGCGAGGGCCACAGAAGGTGCGTAAGCAGCGCACCAACCATGTCAGACTACGTACGAGGAGGATCCGCACATGACCACCAAGCCCCTACCCACCCCTAATACCACCTACGCCACGCCCGCAGTCGCCGCCATCCTCGAGCCGTACTTCGAGGCGAAGACCGGCCAGGACGTCGAGGGCCTCATGAGCTTCTACGCGAAGGAGCGCACGAGCCACAACGACGCCGTCATCGGGTGGGCGAACCTCAGCTGGGAGATCCTGCGCGACCTGTTCGCCCGGTACATGCCGACGTTCGGCGACGGGCGGTCCTACGCGACGCAGGTCTTCGGCGACGAGAACAGCGCGGTCGTGTTCGTCACGAACGAGGCCGCGGTGTTCGGGGGCGACATGAGGGCGATTTCCGCGGTGGACTTCCAGGACGGGAAGATCACCCGCTTCGTCGACTACTGGGACGCGCGCCACTTCGGGACACGCGCGGCGAACGGGATGGCCGTGCCCGCCAGCGAGTTCCCGCAGACGTTCGGCGAGGACGGGCTGCCCGACCGCGCCGCGCCGCGGATGCGCGAGACCGTCGACGCCCTGACCGGGGCGTTCGCCGCCGCCGACGCGGACCGGGCCGCGGCCCTGTTCGCCGCCGACGCCGTCCTAGATGACTTCGCGCTGCGCATCCGGGTGCGCGCCAAGCCGGCGATCACGCGCTACCTCGGGCGGGCGATCGACACCCTCCCCTACGGCCCCGGAGCCACCGTCCGCCGCGTGCTCGGCGACGGGCGCGGCGGCGGCTACGAGTGGGTCAACCCCGCCGGCCCGATCCCGCGCGGCATCACCGCCCTGGGCCTCGACGAGGACGGCCTCATCGAGCAACTCAGCGTCGTCTACGACGCGGCGCTTCTCGCCGACGACGAACTCGTCGCCGCGATGGGGCGCGTGCCCAATCCCAGGGAGGAGTAGCCGCCCTGGCCTCGTCGGCGTGCTTACGCGCCGGGGTGTCCCGGCCGTGGGGACAGACCTGCCCACGAACCTCCCGGAACCGATACGCTTGACAAGACACTGTTCAAAGGTAAACTGTCAATAGTTCAATGTTAAACAATAGACGGGGAGTACGGGATGAAGGCAGTGCAGATGACGGAGGTCGGCGGCCCGGAGGTCCTTCAACTGGTGGAGTTACCCGATCCCCAGCCGGGCCCGGGTCAGGTCCTGATCCGGGTGGAGTCGGCCGCGGTGAACTTCTCCGACGTCATGCGTCGTCGTGGTGATGACTACCCCGTTCCCACGACGATGCCCTTCGTCCCCGGTGCTGAGGTCGCGGGTGCGGTGGCCGCCCTCGGGGAGGGTGTCGAGGGGCCCGCGGTGGGCACCCCGGTGTTCGCCACGGTCGGCGCGGACTCCTCCGGCGGGTACGCCGAGCTGGCCCTGGCCTACGGCCCGAACGTGATCCCCATCCCTGAAAGCCTGGAGCCCGACGTTGCCGCGGGCATCATCGTGGCCGGGCTGGCAGCCACGTTGATGCTGACCGAGACGGGCGCCCTGGATGAGGGGCAGAGCGTCTTCATCCCCGCTGCCGCCGGTGGCGTGGGTGGCTACGCGGTTCAGATAGCCACGCTCCTCGGTGCCGGCACGGTCATCGCGGGGGCCAGCACGCCTGAGAAGCGCCAGATCGCCTCCGATTTCGGTGCCGACCACACCATCGACTACGGCCGGGCGGGCTGGATCGACACCGTCCGGGAGCTCACCGGCGGCCAGGGGGTGGACGTCGCACTGGAGATGTCCGGTGGGGACCGGCTGGCCGAGACCCTGCGCACCCTGGCACCGTTCGGCCGCCTGGTGGTCTTCGGCTCCGTGAGCGGCACCCCGGGGCACCTGGACGAGGCCGCCCTGCTGCCCTTCCTCTACGACCCCGCCCCCAACCAGTCCTTGATCGGGTTCAACCTCGGTCCCTGGTTCACGCTGCGCCTGCCCACGGCGATCGGCGCCCTGCAGCGGCTCGTCGGGTGGGTCGCCTCCGGGCAGGTCCGGGTGCCGGTGTCGCGGACGCTACCGCTGGCGGACGCCGCCGAGGCCCACCGCCTGATCGAGACCGGGGCCAGCACCGGCAAGCTCGTGCTCAAGCCCTGAGCACCGCGGGTCCCGGACACCCCTCGCGCACTACGAAGACGCCTCGAGCATCACAGGAAGGACACACCATGAGTGACAGGCTGGCTGGCAAGGTCGCGGTGATCACCGGAACCACAGGGGGGCAGGGGCGTGCGGCGGCGCTGCTGTTCGCGCAGGAAGGCGCGCGCGTCGTCGGCAGCGGGAACGTCGACTCCGAAGCGGCGGAGGAGACGGTGGCCATGGTGCGCGCCGCCGGAGGCAAGATGGTCTCACTCCATCCCGCCGACCTGAGCGCCGAGGGCGGCGCCGAGCGACTGGTCGACCTCGCGATCAACACCTACGGGCGCATCGACGTGCTCTACAATAACGCCGCCCACACCGAGTTCTCACCCTTCGCCGAACACACCTGGGCGACCTGGCGCGCCACGATCGGCGGTGAGCTGGACCTCACCTACCGCGTCACACGGGCGGCCTGGCCGCACCTGCTGGCCGCGGGGGGCGCCTCGGTGATCAACGTCGGGTCGATCACCGCCCACCGCGGTACCACCCTGGTGCCCGGCGCGGCGCACGGCGCGGCCAAGGCCGGCGTCCTGGCCCTCACCCGTCAGCTGGCGCTGGAGGGCGCGTCCTCGGGGGTCCGCGTCAACAGCGTCACCCCCGGCGTCATCCGCACTCCGGCCACCGCGGACCTGTTCGAGGCACCCGATGGCGGGGCAGCCGCCAGCGCCGGGTCACCGTTAGGGCGGGTTGGGGAGTCGGAGGAGATCGCCTGGGCCGCGCTCTTCCTGGCCAGCGACGAGGCCTCGTTCATCACCGGCGTCGACCTGCCCGTCGACGGCGGAGCGCTGGCCGTCGCCCGCGTATGAGGCAACCACGCGCACCGGGTCCGACCCCTGCGCCCCCGTCCCGTGACCAGGACGGCAGGTACGGCGCCCGTCGCCGGATGGGACTCGCCGACCGATCCAGGAACAGATCTACAGGCGGTGTACAAGTTGCGGGACCCGAAACCGGCGTCACCGCGCCGACGAGCGAAAGGACGCACATGACCGAGCAACAGAACGCCCAACGCACGCGCCGCATAGCCGACGCCGTCACGCGAGGAGATATGAAGACCTACGGCCAAGCGCTGGGAGACGACGTCGTCTTGCACGTCCCCGGCGCCAGCCCCCTGGCGGGGGACTACGAGGGCAAGGAAGGGGTCTTCGGCTTCCTCGGCACGGCCGCCGGGACGACCGACAACACCTTCAGGTTCGAGGTCTTCGACATCCTCGCCAGCGACACGCGCTCGGCCGCGCTCGGTCGCGCGACGGCTGAGCGCGACGGCAGGCGCCTCGACACCGGCATGGTGGAGGTGCGCCGTTTCGGCGCGGACGGCTTGGTGAGCGAGGTGAGGGTCTACCTCGAAGAGACGGCTGCCCTCGACGAATTCTTCTCGTGAGTACGGCATCCACCGAACCGTCGACCTTTCGGCACCCCGCGCCGCGGGCCGCGGGTGTTCCGTCGGCTTCATGGCGATCGGATGCCACAACGGGATCGTGGCCGCCACCCGGTAACGCACCGCAACTTTCCACCAACGGTTCTGGGCCGTTGCCGTCAGGTTTGGTCGGCCTATACGTCCCACACATTACGGCGAGGTTTCGTGCCCGCTCCCTCAAAAAGTTCGCCCGGCCCGGTGAGGGCCCGGCAGAAGGAAGGCTCTGATGTCCAGTTTTGATGCGGCCCACGAGGTCGCTGACGTGATCATCGTCGGTGGAGGCTCGGCCGGTGCGGTCCTCGCCCGGCGCCTGAGCGAGGACCCCGCCCGGTCCGTGCTGCTCCTCGAAGCCGGCCACGCCTACGCCGCCGGCCAGCAACCGGACGTCCTGCTCGAGGCCGCTCGGGTCGGCGGCGACGCTGAGCACGACTGGGGCTACACCGCCCGCGGGAGCGAGGGCTCACCGGTGATCTCCGTCCCGCGCGGCAAGGTCCTCGGTGGCAGCTCGGCCGTCAACGCCACGGTGGCCCTGCGCGCCCGCAGGGACGACTTCGACAAGTGGGCCGCGCACAGGATCCAGGGCTGGTCCTTCGAGGAGGTGCTCCCGATCTACCGGGCCCTGGAGGACGCACCCGACGGTGACGGGGACGACCACGGACGTGGTGGTCCCCTGCCGATCCGCCAGCGCCGGTACGAGGAGATGAGCGCGTCGATGCGGGCGTTCATCGACGCCTCCGTTGCCGAGGGGTACAAGCGGGTGCACGACTTCAACGGCCGCGACCAGGACGGTGTCGACGCCTACCCGGTGGACGTGGTGGACGAGGTGCGCCAGAACACCGCGCTGGTGTACCTGCCCGGGGACGTGCGGGCGCGTCCGAACCTCATCATCCACGGGGACGTGGTCATAGACCGGGTCCTGTTCTCCGGGACCGACGCCACCGGCGTCCTGACGGCCGACG
>CADCUW010000237.1 GCA_902805985.1 uncultured Rubrobacteraceae bacterium | reverse complement strand
TTGCGGCTTTGATGGGTGTCTTCTTCGTGGCGGCCGTGCTGTGGCTCTGCATCATTTATCTCCCCGCGCGCACTATGGAATACTCCGAGGCGCGCCGGGTGGAGTCCCGCGACGGGGACGGCGAGGCACCCGGAAGCTCCGGCTAGGTCACCGTGGCCCGCGTCCCGCGCGGAACGCCCTCTCCCGGCGGAGATCCACCGCCTCCCGCAACAACCCGTCGAGCGGATCGTCCGACTCCTCGTGGGCGTCTAACACCTCACTGAACTCGAGCACCCGGTCCCTGGTCCCGACCTCGCCCAAAAACTCGGCGGCCTCTCCGACCTCCATGCCCTCCTGACGGGCGAACTCTCGCACCACGCGGTTCATGAGGTCCATCAGGAAGCGCCGCGCGCCCTCCTCATCGGCCTCCACGGGACGTTCGGCGGCCCGCTCCTCGAACTGCCGGCCGAAGACGATGGCCGCCAGGACGATCCTGCGCCGGTCCTCCGCCGAGGCCTCCTCGCCCCACGCCCGGACCATCGTCTCTTCCTCTAGCTGCCCCAGATACGCGAGGGCCGCGTCGTTCGTGTCGCCGATCTCCGCCTCCTCTCGCCGACGGCCGGGACATGGTATCACCGGGTACCTCGGCAGCGAATACGGAAGGAAGGAACCGTGCCGGCGCGGCTGGATCATCTGGTGATACTCGTGCGGGACCTCGAAGAAGCCACCGGAGACTACTGGCGCCTCGGGTTCCGGGTGACGCCGGGCGGGGAGCACGCCGACGGCCTGACGCGCAACGCCCTCGTGCCGTTCGGCGACGGCACCTACCTGGAGCTGGTGGCCTTTGTCGACCCCAAAGACCACCGGGACAACGTTTGGGGCTGGCGGGGGTTCCTGTCCGAAGAAGGGCTTATCGACTATTGCGTCGCCTCGGACGGGATGCGGGAGGATCTCGATAGGCTCAGGGGGCTCGGGCTCGAGGCGGAGGACCTTGGCGAGGGCGGCAGACGGCTTCCCGGCGGAGGGGAGATCCGGTGGCGCAGCGCCAGCATCGCCCAGAAGGGGAGAGTCCTGCCGTTCCTCATCGAGGACGTGACCCCGCGCCGGATGCGCGTCCCCGGCGGACCGGCCGCCG
>CADCUW010000236.1 GCA_902805985.1 uncultured Rubrobacteraceae bacterium | reverse complement strand
TGGACCGGGCCAGATCCGGCACCAGAAGACCTTTAGTGTCGGGCTTTCGCGGCATCGCGTAGCACGGGGCCGACGATCGGTGAGAAGGGAGTGGCCATGATCGGCGCAAAAGCAAGGAATCTCTCCCAGAGACAGAGACGCATGCTCGTGTTAGTTGAGTACGCTGGCCTCTCCGCCTTCCCAATGGCATCGCTCCTGACCGAGAGTGCGTGGTGGATGTTGCTCGCCCTCGTTGGAATCGTCGCAACTGTACTCATACACGCCAGACTGCTCTTGCGCTCCACGCAAAAGATCGCCAATAAGCAAGATACCATGTTGGACGAGCGCCAGACGGCTGTCCGCGACAACGCCCATCGCACCGCCTACCAGATACTAGGAACGGTGATCATAGTCACCCTGGCGTTGCTGCAGATGTCAACAACCGGGCCATTAGGCTTTAGGCCCTGGACGTCACAGCTCTCGATCCGCAGCATCGTACTGCCCGTAACTACTACGATCTTTTGAATGTACGTTTCCTTAACTACAGCCGTGATCGCCTGGACAGAATCCGACCCCGACGAGTAGCCTACCAGGATGTTGTAGCGCTCACTTCTCGTCCGAGGGCTTGATAAAGAAGGCCGGGTCCTCGGTCCCCCACGAAGTCCAGTCCTCCTCGACCTTCTTGTCCGCGCCACCGGCCCCGGCCCCGAGCCCTTCTTCCGGTACTCGACCTAGCTCGCGAGGCTCTTCTCCGTCCCTGCCGATCTCCCGCCTCATCGCGTACCCCTTCCCATTGACCAGAGGGGGCCGGACAACCCGACCCCCCTCTCCATACCTGATGCCTGAAACCTACTTCACGAACTGCTCGTCCTCCGTGGACCCCGGAAGCGTCGTGTTCGGGTCCTCCAGCGTGTCGAACTGGGCCTCCTCGGTCGAGCCGGTGAGGGCCGTGGTGGAGGCGGCGCCGCCGGCGACGACCTGGGCGACCTCGTCGAAGTAGCCGGCCCCGACCTCGCGCTGGTGCTTGGTGGCGGTGTAGCCGTACTTCTCGGCGTCGAACTCCCTCTGCTGCAGCTCGGAGTAGGCGGCCATGCCCCGGTCCTTGTAGTCGCGGGCGAGCTCGAACATGGAGAAGTT
>CADCUW010000235.1 GCA_902805985.1 uncultured Rubrobacteraceae bacterium | reverse complement strand
TTCAATTACTCCTCGCTCTCCACCCCTTCGGACACGCCCCCCATGGCCAGGGTGTACGCCAGCCGGATTATCCCCGACACGAGCGCGGCGCCTCGGCGTTGCCCTTGAACTCCTCCACGAAGGAGCGGTCGATCTTCAGGTGGTCGATAGGGGAGCGCCTGAGGTGGGAGAGCGAGGAGTAGCCCGTCCCGAAGTCGTTCACCGCGAGTTCCACGCCCAGGCCCTTCAGACCTCGGAGGGTTGCGATGGTGCTGTGCGCGTCCTCCATCAAGACACTCTCGGTGACCTCCAGGCTCAGGTGCCGCGGATTCAGCCCGGGTTCTTGCAAGATTCGGGCGACGTCTCGGGCGAGCCCGGGGCCCTGGAACTGCCTCGCCGAGAGGTTCACGCACGCCGTGAGGGGCGGATCGCCGGGACACCGCCCGTTCCACCGGCGAGTCTGGAGGCACGCCTCCCGGAGAACCCACCGACCGATGGGCACGATCGGGCCGGTCTCCAGCAGTGCGGGAAGAGGACCTTGCGCGAGTCTCGCCTCTCGTTCGCGAGCACGTCCACGTACTGGGACGCTACCAGTTCACCTTGGAGAAGTCGGTTGCCGGAGGGGGTGCGCGTCCCTGCGTAACCCCACGTAGATCGACGAGTATGAACTCTCGGTTCCGGAGCCCGGCCCATGACCCTTCCGACGGACAATCCTGTCCGGGTGCAGGTACTCACAAGCCATCCCCGACCCGCCGGGGCGCCACGGGAAGCCTACCCCGTGGCCTGCCTAGAGCGTAGGGTTACTCGCGCGCTCCGAAGACCGGCGGGGTGAGGGCAGAGAGGTCCCCGGGCGCCATCCGGGAAGACCACTCGGGCCCGGCGAGCGCACGCCGGAACTTGAGGATGTTCACGTAGGCCAAGCACGCCCGCAAGAGGTGAAGCACCAGACGGAGGCCTACTGCTCCTCGGGGCGGTTGGTCGCGACTTTTCCGCCCTTGCCGAGGAGTACAAACGTCCCGCGAACCCCGCCTACCCGGAGGTGGGTGGATAGCTGCCAGCCGCGGCCGACCCGCCTCGCCCTGTGGGATTTCAAGGCGACGTAGAAGGAACCGAAGCCGGTCGGATGCCACGAGGCGG
>CADCUW010000234.1 GCA_902805985.1 uncultured Rubrobacteraceae bacterium | reverse complement strand
GGCCGCTCATCGAGCCGGCCGCCATCGAGAAGGTCGAGCGCCACGTCGAGGACGCGAGACTGAAGGGCGCCACGGTGGCGCTAGGCGGCCAGCGGATCGAGGGTCCCGGCAACTTCTTCGCGCCGACGGTACTCCGGGGGGCCGACGACTCGATGCTCGTCGCCCAGGAGGAGACGTTCGGTCCGGTCGCGGCGGTCATGCCGTTCGACACCGAAGAGGAGGTCGTCCGACGGGCCAACGACACGGCCTACGGCCTCGCCGCCTACTACTTCACCCGCGACGTGGGGCGCGCCTGGCGACTGGCCGAGGAGCTCGAGTACGGCATCCTGGGCGCCAACGACGGCATGCCTTCCACGGACCAGACGCCCTCGGGCGGCCTGAAAGAGTCGGGTTTCGGCCGCGAGGGGGGGCGCCACGGGGTCGAGGAGTACCTGGATCTCAAGTGCGTCTCGATGGGCGGAGTCCGGGCCTAGGGGCCCCGACTCCCCCACGCAACTCAGGAAAACGCAAGATGCTCCCCAAGATCGTTGTTCCGAACGAGGGCCGCTTACGGCGCGTTCTCGGCCGGCCGGGGCGCGGTCGATGCCCCACGCCAAGTACCGACCGCGCCAAAGGCCGCGCACACCTTCGCGGACGGCGCGGTCGATGCGGTCGGTACTTTGCCGGGTCTTATGGTGAGTGTCAACAAATTGTCCCCGGCTTCCTCACCCGCGAGATCGACGAGCCTTCGAAGCCGCCTTATACGTGTTCGTAGCCGGTGAGCAGGCGTCCGGCGACCCTGGGGGTCCAACGGGGTCGCGCAAGTTTCCAAGGCGGTTCCTACGCGCATCTTGCTCAGGCCGACCGGATCTCTCCTACAAGACCGGGGGCCGGGTCTCCTGAACCCTCTCCCACCCCCGCGTCCGCCTAGAGGTCGCCGACGACTCAACGGGCGCAGGGACCGGATTCGCCACCCGTTAGAGGAAAGGCGCGGGTTTCACCTTCATCGTCCGTTCGCCGTATCGTCGGGAAGGGACGTTCTCCGGACTTTGCCCAGAGGGGATCCTCTCGCATGTTGTCTGCAACCCATGGGCGTGGCTGCGGCGCGCGACGTTCCGGTAAGCTGTGTCCTTGGTCGCAGGAACCCGGAAGGAGGCGCATAGGATGGCGCAGGACAGGTTCGTCGTCAGGTCGGGGGAAGCCGAGCAGGATTCCACCCGCTTCTCCCACCCGTGGAACCCGCGCTCCGAGCTCTACGGCACGCGCCTGAGCTCGCTGGTCGGGTTCTCCAGGGTCGGCGTTAGTCGGGTGCGGGTGCCGCCTGGCAAGGAGTCATTCGCCTACCACTCCCATTATCGGGAGGAGGAGTGGATCTACGTACTATCGGGGCGCGGCGTCGCGGAGATAGGGGACGAAGAGGTCGAGGTCGGCGCGGGGGACTTCCTGGGCTTCGCCGCCCCGCAGGTCGCCCATCACCTGCGCAACCCCTCGGACGCGGAGGACCTCGTCTACCTGGTTGGTGGGGAGGCCCTGGACGTGGACGTGGCTGACTTCCCGCGGCTAGGGAAGCGTATGGTGCGGCACGGGCAAGAGGTCGAGATCTACGACGTGTCGGACGCCAAAGAGTTCGGACCGCTCGACGGGTAACCCCGCGAAGGTGTCACGCTCCCTTGCGTGTAGGTTCCATCGGACCGGGGCGGGACAGTGTCCAGATCAGGAACTAAATCCTGGGTTCTGGCGGACTTTCGATGAAGGAGAGTCCGTCCCTCATCCGAGGCCTCAGAAAACTTCCAAAAATTTGTTCCTTTTGCCCTTGAACCTTACGTAGGGTGAGGTCGTATTCTCCGTCCATGGGGACCAGGAAACAACCTAGCGAGACGGGTAAGGCGCAGCGCGAGAGCCACTGGAAGGTAGGCGAGCTGGCAGACAGCACGGGCCTCTCGGTACGGGCCTTGCACCACTACGAGAAGATTGGCCTGCTCGCGCCTTCCGGGCGCACCGAAGCGGGGCATCGCCTCTACTCGGAAGAGGAGGTGCTGCGTTTGCAGCAGATAGCGTCACTGCGGGCGTTGGGTCTCTCCCTGAACGAGATCAGGGGATTCCTGGATGAGGAGGGCTACTCGTTTACCCGGGTGATCGAGCTGCACATCGCTCGGCTCAAAGAGCGGATCGAGGCGGAGCGCAGGCTCTGCGAGCGTCTTGAAAGCGTCGCGGCTTTTTTGGCTGCCAGAGAAGCCGCTGGTGGAGCAGCATCCGCACAGAGGTTTGTAGAGACCGTCATGGAGGTGACAAAGATGTCGGAGAACATAGAGAAGCACTATACGGCCGAGCAGTTGGAGCAACTCGACCGTCGCAAGCAAGAGCTCGGCCAGGAGCGGATCCGAGAGGTCGAGGCCGAGTGGCCCAGGCTCATCGAGCAGGTCGAGGCGGAGATGGAGGCCGGGACCGATCCCAAAGACGAGCGGGTGCAGGAGCTTGCCCGGCGCTGGATGGAGCTCATCGAGGAGTTTACCGGCGGGGATCCCGGCATCCGCCGGTCACTGGGCAACGTATGGCAAGAGGAGGGGAACGTCGGCGGTATGGACACCGCCCGTATGGGAGATCTGATGGACTACGTCGGGGAGGCCAACGCGACTTCGCAGGGTCGTCGGTAACACAGACAGACCCACGATAGCCAAATAGGCCAGCGCATGAGCACCCAAACGACGGTCCGCTGACCCCTTCCGCAGAACATGAGGGTAGACCCCGAAAGCGACCGCCTCTCGCGAGCCACCAAGCGGCTCTCGTACGACAGGCACACCGTCTAGGTCGCGGCCATCGACGGGGTGAGGTCGTTCAGGGTAACCGACCATCAGTACCCGGGCTCAACTTCCGGGTGCGCGACCTCGACGCCATGGTCGTCCAGCTAGGAGGTGCCGGCATCGACGTAGAGGTCGATCCGGAGGTCTACCCCAACGGGCGCTTCGCAGCGCTGGCCGACCCGGAAGGCAACCCCGTCCAGCTCTGGGAGCCTTCGTCCACGCCGCAATAAGCGAGAGGAGCCACGGGACCGAGTCGACGCGCCACCACGACCGAACCTCTCAGAAGGCTTCCGAGGCGAAGTTCCGGGAACGATCCTTCTGAGACTGTCTGATAAATGGCTGGAGGGCGTTCCGGGCCTGTGTTTCGGTGGCGCGCAATGGCGATCGGGTGCGTGTTCGGCCCCTCTGAGCCGCTTTTTGGGTCGCGCTTCGGGGCCCAGTTCGATTTATCAGACAGTCTCTCCACGCCTTCGGGTGAATAAGGCCTCTGGCGAGGTGCGCGTCAGGCGCGTCGCACCGTGGCCACCAAGAGTCCCAGGCTCAGGAGCAGCGCGCCGAGCGCGGCGTACGGCAGGAGCGGTATCCCGCCGGTGGCCGGCACCTCCGCGCCGGCCCCCGAGAGGCAGGCCCTCGAGGCCTCCGCGGATTCGACGGCCGCGCTGTTGCCGTCAGCGGCCTCCTCGCCGAGCACCCCCTCCAGCCGGTTCGGGAAATCCGTGAACATGCCGTCCACCCCGAGGTCGATCATCTTCCGCATGTCCGGCTCTTCCAGCAAGGTGTAGGGGTGGATGGCGAGGCATTCGGCGTGCGCCGCCTCGACGAGCCCGCGGTCCACGTCGTCCATCGAAGGGCCGACCCCGACCGCGTATCCCCCGGCCGCCTCGAGGTCGGCGCCTATGGTCTCGCCCGTCTCCTCGTCCGAGTAGAGCTGGACGAGCGGCAGCGAGGGGTCTTTGGCGTGGATCTCCTCCAGGCTGGCCGGGACGAAAGACTGGATGAGGACCCGCCAGCTACCGGCGGCCGGCTCGCTCAGGCCGTACTCGTCCATCAGTCGCAGCAGCTCCTCCTCCATGCCTGAGCTGGCGTCGATGCCGGGGTTGCCGGGCGGGGCCTCGGCGCTGCGGGTCTCGATGTAGTAGTTGGTCTCGGTGCCGTAGCGCCGGAACACCTCCTCGAGCGTCGGGATCTTCAGACCCTCGTACTCTTCGCGCGCGAAGTCGGGGTAGCGTTCGTTGAAGAAGCTGCCCACGTCGCAGGTCTTTACCTGCTCAAGGGTCTTCTCGCCCACCGGCCCAGTGCAGTTCTCCGCCGGCCCGCGGGTGGTGCGGTCCAGATCCTCGTCGTGCACGACGACCAGTACGCCGTCGCTGGTCATCCTGAGGTCCTGCTCGATATAGTCGGCCCCGTTCTCGAGCGCCAGGTCGTAGGAGGCGATGGTGTGCTCCGGCGCCAGCCCCGCCGTCCCCCGGTGGCCGACGTTCACGACCGGCCCCCCCTCAAGCTCCGCGGCCTGGGCGGCCCCGGGCAAGCAGAGGACCGCGAGTAAGCCAAAGAGCATCGTCAGGACGTTAGGGTAGCGCATCTTTGTCTCCGTTCGCTGGTGGTGTCTGCCCTATCCGTCTCCGCGCAGTACACGCCTCGAGACCAGGAGCCCCATGCCGCCTAGCGCCGCTGCCAGTGCCACGATCCAGGCCGCGACAGAAGGGCCGCCCGTGTCGGGCACCTGCTGCGCCCCCGCCGAGGCGGATGCGGTAGCAGAAGCGGTAGCAGAAGCGGTAGCAGAAGCGGTAGCAGAAGCGGATGGTGGCGAAGAGCCGAACAGGGCTTCGAGCATCGCGTCGTGGATGTGGGTGTTCTCGTAGACGCCGACCAGGTTCTCCCCTCCGGGTCCCATGGCCGTTACGGGCACATCTTCGGCCGTGTGGTTGGCGGTCGTCCAGTCGACGACGAACCTCTTGTCGCTATTCGCGACGTCGAACGGCCCGTCCTCGGAGGTGCGGCCCTCGCCGGACTCGTTGGGGTAGTCGGGGTCGCTCTGCAGCTCGTTGGTATCCTCTATGGCCAGACTCCCCGTCTCGTGGTCCGCGGCGACGATCACGAGGGTTTCGGGGTCGCCCTCCGCGTAGGATTTCCCGACCTCGACGGCCGCGTCGAGCTGTCGTCCTGCCTCTATGACGAGCTCGGCGTTGCTCTGGTGGGCCATCTCGTCTATGCCTTCTTCTTCGACCATCAGGAGGAAGCCTTCGGGGTCCTCAGAGAGCGCATCTATCGCCTTCTGGGTCATCTCGGAGAGATCGACCTGGGGGTCGTAGACGGCGCCCTCGCCCTCGGGGTTCTGCTGGAACATCTCCTCGTTGGCGAAGAGCCCCAGGAGCTTGTTCCCGCTCGCGGCCCGAAGCTCCGCGGCGTCCGTGGCGTACTCGTAGCCGAGGTCTTCGGCTCTCCGGACGAGGTTGCCCTCGGTGCCGGCGCTCTTCTCCTCGGGGTCCTCTTCGGGCTCGTCGGGGTGGGCGCCAGGGTCGCCCTCGGGGTACCAGTAGTCCTCCCCGCCGCCCAAGATAACCTCGGGCCTGCTCTCTTCGAGGTACTGGAGGGCGATCTTGCTCTGCAGGTCGCGGTTCTCGACGTGGGCGCCGAAGGAGGCGGGTGTGGCGTCAGTGACCTGGCTGTTGGTCACGAGCCCCGTGGACTTGCCCGCGCTCTCTGCCCGCTCGAGCACGGTCGGGACCGGGTTCTTCTCGGCGTCGATGCCGACGGCGCCGTTGAAGGTCTTCACACCGGAGGCTATGGCCGTCCCCCCTGCGGCCGAGTCCGTGACGAAATACTCCGGGTCGAGGGGGCTCGTCTGAGACCTGCCGGCGTAGGGCATGGCGTCCATGGCGAGCTGGCCTTCGGACCCTACGGTAGCGTAGCGGATGAGGTCGCGCTGGGAGGTGCCCATCCCGTCCCCGATGAAGATGATCACGTTCTGCGCCCTGCCGCCCGAACCGGCCTCCTGGGCCCCCCCGGCCCCCGCCAATGCCAGGGCGGCGATCAGCGCGGACAAAACCGCCGTAAAACTTACGGCACGCAACATGCCAGACACATGCATCCCCTTCGCTAGTCCCGTCCGCAAGTATGGATCGTTCTGCGATCACGCGCAAGCAAGCCGACGATGGTTTGAGGCACCCAGGCCACAAACCTCTTCCCTGCTCGACAGGATCACCGACCCCGAGGTCGGGCAGATGCCCACCGTACAATCGCTGCTCATCCCCGAGGTGGTCGAGCTCGAGCCCCGGGACGCGGCGGAGGCGGCCGATGCGCTGGAGGAGCTCTCGTGTACGGCTTCGAGGTGGAGCCTTTCGGCAAAGCTTCGTTCAGGATAAACGGGGTGATCTCCACCCTGGCGCAGCGCGACGTGGCCGGGGCCTTCAGGCAGGCGGTCTCGGTGATGAAGGGTACGGTGTCGGGGATGAGCAGGGAGGAGAGGATGCTGGCCACCATAGCGTGCCACTCGGCGGTGAAGCTCGGAGACAGGCTCTCCCGCCCGGAGATGGAGGCGCTGAT
>CADCUW010000233.1 GCA_902805985.1 uncultured Rubrobacteraceae bacterium | reverse complement strand
CCATTATGCCCGACCCCAAAATAGTTACCGTAGCCATAGGCTCTCCCTTCGTGTAGCGTGCCTACAAACCGCGCGGTCTACACCGCTTCGGCGGCGCCCTCGTCGTCGCCCGCCTCGTGCCGGACGGTCTTGTGCATCAAATTCTTCATCTGCGGGTAGGCCTCCAGGTACCGGTCCACGTAGAACTTGTACTCCTCGTGGCGTTCGGGGTCAGGCTCGATGGTGTCCGCGGTGTGGACCATCTTTTCGGCCGCGGTCTGGATGTCGGGGTAGATACCGGCCCCGACGGCCGCCAGCATCGCCGAGCCAAGGACCGGGCCCTCGCTCACCTTCGTGAACGCTATCGGCACGTTCGAGACGTCCGCGTGCATCCGCATCCAGAGGTCGCTCTTGGCCGGGCCGCCGGAGACGACGTTGAGGCGCGGCTCGAAGTCCTGGCCGCGCATGGTGCGCAGGATGTTCTCGGTGCCGTAGCAGATGCCCTCGATGATGGCCCGGAACACGTGCCCCGGGGTGTGGCTCAGGGTCAGGCCCCACATCATGCCGCGCGCCAGGGGGTCGGTGTAGGGGGAGCGGTTCCCCTGGAAGTAGTCGAGCACGATCAGGCCGTCCGAGCCTACGGGCACCTCGCGGGCCCACTCTGTCAGGACGTCGTAGGTGTCCACGCCGCGCCTCTCGGCCTCCGCCGCCGCATCACCCGCGAACTGGTTCTTGAACCAGGCGACGATCGAGCCGGTTGAGGCCTGGCCGGCCTCGACGGTGTACTGGCCGGGGATCAGGGCGTCCGTGTAGGCCCCCCAGAAACCGGGGTCGTGGATGGGCTTGGAGGTCTGCCCGATCATTACGTGCGAGGAGCCGGTGATGAGCGCCATCTTTCCCGGCTCGACCACCCCGAGCCCCAAGGCCCCGGCGTAGGCGTCCACGCCGCCGACGGCGACCGGCGTCCCGGCCTTCAGGCCCATCTCCTCGGCCACGTCCTTGCGCAGCTCCCCCGCCACCGTGCCGAGGTCGAGGACGTCGGAGGGGAACTTCTCCAGCACGTCGCCGGCGTCCACGGCGTCGTAGAGGCTCTCGGGCCAGCCGCCCGTGTCGCGGTCGTAGAAGTACTTGGAGGAGGCGAAGTTTATGGAGGTGGCCCACTCGCCCGTCAGGCGGTGAAGCAGCCAGTCGCCGCAGTCGCAGATGTGCTTCGCGTTCTTGTAGACGTCGGGCTCGTTGCCCTTGATCCAGAGCGCCTTGGGGAGGCCCCACTCTGCGGAGACGGCCCCGTAGCCGCTGTACTTGAGGGCGTCGTTGCGGGTGGCGGCGATCCTGTCGGCCTCGTCGGAGGCGCGGACGTCCATCCACATGATGGCGGGGCGCAGGTGCCGGTCCTTGCTGTCCATCGCGAGCACGGTGCTGCTCGTCGCGTCCATCGAGATGCCGGCTATCTCCCCGGCCGGAACCCCGCCCTCCTCCATCGCGCTCCCCACCGCCGCGACCAGGCAGTCCCACCACTGGTCGGGGTCCTGCTCGGCCCACCCAGGCCGCGGGTGCTTCAGCGAGAACTCCTTCTCGCCGAAAGCGATGGGCGTACCCTCGACGTCGAAGATGCCGGCCCTCACGCCGCCCGTCCCGTAATCTATGCCCATCAAGTACGGTCCTTCAGCCACAACTCCTCCTTTCCCAAGCCCGAAGACCGAGACGTTTTCCGGCCCACCGGACCCCACTTATCCCCCTGTCTCTTACCGGTGTCTCCTCCGGCCCGGAAGCCAAAGAGATCCTGCGAAGCCGCCGCGGCGCTCCCTTGCCGCCGGCGGAGGCTGGTTTCTGGGCATTCACGCCTCCCTCCGCTCGTGCCCACCTCGGATGCCATCTATGAGCCTGCGGAGGTTTCCGCTCGCGTCCGCGCCTAGGTGGAAGCGGATGACGCGCCGGTCGATGTCCAGGAGCGCCTGCCGGTCTCCCGGGGCTTGCGCCGCCTCCAACACCCCGAAGGTTAGCGTGGCTTCGGGCCCTCCCGCCTCGTCGGGTATCGGCGGGTCCTCCTCCGGGTCGGCGGTGAACTGGACGAAGAGGCCGTTCCCGCCGTCGCCCTTGTGTAGCTGGCCCGTCGAGTGCAAGAAGCGCGGCCCGTAACCCAAAGTGGTGGCGACCTTGAGGCGCTCCCGCAGCCGGACGCGCATTCCCTGCAGGGCTTCGGTGGTCGCCTCGGAGGGCGGCAGGTAGGCCTGCAGAGACACGTAGTCGCCCGGCTTCGCCTGCGACAGGAAGGTCTCGAGCGCACCTTCAACGCCCGCGGCCTCGCCCGCTACCTCGCCTGCGGCCTCGCCCTCGGAGTACACGGAGATACCGCCCTCCTCCACCGTGGGCTCGGGCTCGGGTAGCTCCCCCTTCTCCCGGTACTCGGCGACCATCTTGCGGGCTTGGACCTTGGCCGACTCCACGTTCGGCTGGTCGAACGGGTTGATGCCGAGCCTCCACCCGGACACGGCGGTCGCCACCTCCCAGCGGAACATCTCACCGCCCAGGTCGTAGGGGTCGTCCAGCAGGATCTCGATGACGGGGTGTCCCGCGTCTCGCAGGCCGTCCAGGGACCCGTCCCCCTCGTCCCGCAGCCTGAGGCTTACGAAGACCCGGTCTTCGCCGTAGACGTCCGGTGGCCCCTCGGGCTCCTCGGCCACGGGGAGGATGCCGACCCCGTCCTTGCCCGTGCTCTCGGCGACGAGCTGTTCGGCCCAGGGGCCGAAAGGCGCGAGCACCGGGGAGGTGAGCAGCGTCAGCTTGTCACGCCCGGCGGAGCGCGCCAGCTCGCCCACCGCGGTCCCAAGCCACACGCCGGGGTCGTCTTCCCCCAAGGCCACAAGCTCATCCTTGGCGGCGCGGCCGCTGCCAAGGAGCCTCTCGACGTCCACGCCGGAGAGGGCGGCCGGCACGATCCCGAAGTGCGAGAGGGCCGAGTAGCGGCCCCCGATGTTCGGGTCGTTCAAGAACGTCTCGCGGAAGCCGTACTTTTCGGCCGTGTCCGCGAGCCCGCTGCCGGGGTCCGTGATGGCGACAAAGTGCGAGCCGGCCCGCTCTTCGCCCACGATCTCGGCCACCCGGCTGTAGAAGTACTTGAAAAACGAGAACGTCTCTTCCGTGCCGCCCGACTTGGTCGAGACGACGAACAGGGTGCGCGAGAGGTCCAGGCCCTCGGCGCGGCCAGACACGGCCTCGGGGTCGGTGCTGTCGAGCACCGCGAGGTCCGGGTAGCCTTCTTTGCTTTGTAGCGCGAAGCCGAAGACCTCGGGGGCGAGGCTGGAGCCGCCCATCCCGAGCAGCAGAACGTGCTCGATCCCCTCCGCGCGGATCGTCTCGGCGAAGTCCAGGATCCCCCGCAGCGCGTTGCCCGTGTTCTCCGGGCTCTCCAGCCAGCCCAGCCGGTTCGCTATCTCCTCGGGCTCTGGGCCCCAGACGGTGTGGTCGCCCTCCAGCATGCGCCCCACGATGCGCCCCTCGCGCACCTCTGAGAGGGCACCGGCGACGGTATCCTCGTGGGCGCCCAGCGAGGCGTTTTGCTTGTAACCCATCAGGAGCTCGCCTTGTCCAGCCGGCCCTCGGCGAGCCCGTCCAAGGAGATGTCATCGAGGGTGGTGACGACGATGTCGGCGCCCGCATCGGCCAGGGCCTGCTCGTCGTCGGCCCGTGCCAGGCCGAGGGCCGCCATCTCGCCGGCCTTTGCCGCCTGGACCCCGTTTGCGGCGTCCTCTATCACGAACGAGTTCTCGGGCGAGGTCCCCAACTCCTCGGCGGCCGTCAGAAAGATCATGGGGTGCGGCTTGCCCTGCTCAAAGTCGCGCCCGCTCACGTCGGCGTCGAGGATGTCCAGCAGCGTGTAGCCGGGCTCCACAAAGCCGTAGGAGAGCCCCTTCTGCTCGGCGAACTCGTCCAGGCGCACGAGCCTTAGAAAGGCGCCGGCGTTCTTGGAGGAGGAGGCGGCGGCGACGAGGATGCCGGCCTCTTTGACGGCAAGTATGAAGCGCAGGGCGTCAGGGTAGGCGTGAAACTCCTTGGCCTCTATGAGGTCCACGATCATCGTCTGCTTTTTGTCGCCGTACTCCTGCGCCCGCTCCTCGGCGTCTGGCACGTCGAAGTACTCGAGGGCGGCCTGCGCGCCCTCGTAGCGCGGCATGCCGCTCATCTCTGCCTGGTAGACCTTCGGCGTGAACTTCTCGGGCGAGTACGAGGTCTGGCCGCGTATGTCGCTCCACTCGTTCTCCATGAGCTGCTGCAGCCCGTCGCGCCACGCCTGCTCGTGCGGCGAGTCCACCAACACACCGTCCACATCGAAGATAGCGCCCCTGAAACCGTTCGCCACCCCTACCTCCTCTCCCTTGAAGAACCCCGCTCCGAAAGCCTCGTGTCCTACTGCTTGACCAGCCGACGTCCCTTCTCGCGTATCTCGTCGAGCAGCTCGTCAAACGAGTCCATGAACTTCGCGACGCCCTCCTTCTCCAGCGTCTCCGTAACGTCCTTGTAGTCCACGCCTGCCTCGGCCAGCTCGCGCGGGAGCCTCCTGGCGTCCTCGATGCCCTCCTTGATGGTCGGGCGGATGTTGCCGTGGTCCATCGTCGCCTCGAGCGTGGAGCCTGGCATCGTGTTCACCGTGTCGGGGCCTATGAGGTTGTCCACGTAGATGGTGTCCTTGTAGTCCGGGTTCTTGGTCGAGGTCGAGGCCCAGAGGGGGCGCTGCTTTTTCGCGCCCTTGGACTCCAGGAAGGTCCAGTCGTCGCCGGAGAAGATCTCCTCGAACGCCGCGTAGGCGAGCTTGGCGTTGGCGATGGCGAGCCTGCCCCGCAGATCGGGCCGCCCGGCCTCTTCGAGCCGCTTGTCGCCCTCCGAATCCACGCGCGAGACGAAGAAGCTCGCCACGCTCGCCACCCCGGACGGGTCGCCGCCCTCGGCCACCAGGCGTTGCAACCCCCGGATGTACGCCTTCGCGACCGCCTTGTAACGGTCGAGGGAGAAGATCAGGGTGACGTTCACGCTCTTGCCGTTGGCGATGACCTCCTCGATGGCCGCGAGCCCCGGCTGCGTGGCCGGTATCTTGACCAAGAGGTTGGGCCGGTCGACCAGCTGGTGGAGCATCAACGCCTCTTCCACCGTCTTCGGCGCGTCGTACCCGATGTCCGGGGAGACCTCCAAAGAGACGTAGCCGTCCTTGGTGGCGGTGCGCTCGTAGACCGGGGCGAGGATGTCGCAGGCGTCCTGGATGTCCCTGACCGCGAGCTTCCAGAAGATCTCCTTCGCGTCGTCCGTCTCCCTGGAGACCTCTTCTAGCTGCTCGTCGTAGAGCTCCGACTCGGAGATGGCTTTCTGGAAGATGGAGGGGTTCGAGGTCACGCCTACGACGCCGTCCTCGACCATCTCGTGCAGCGCGCCGCCGTCGACCAGATCGTCGCGGCTGATGGAGTCTATCCAGATCCCCTGCCCCAACTCCGCCGCTTTCCGCAAGTTCTCGTTCATCCTCTAGTACCTCCTCTTTCCGGGAGGGCAGGAAACCGGATGGGTTCCCCGTCCCCCTGCCGCCACCGCGGCCCACAAGGCCGGTTCCTTGGTTCCCTCAAGAGTGCCCCTCCGACGGGTCGGTGTCCTCGACGGCGGGCGTGCCTTCGTCCTCGGTGACGCGCTCCGGGCGCCCCAGGAGATCCAGGGCCTCGTTCGCCACGTTTTCCGGGCTGATGCCGAGCTCCTGCAAGAGTTCCTCGCCCGGCATGGAGGCCCCGTAGCGGTCGATCCCGACGCTCCGGCCGCGGAGGCCGACGTAGCGCTCCCAGCCGGTCGGCACCCCGGCCTCCACCGAGACGCGCGCCTCGACCGAAGGCGGCAGGACCGAGTCCTTGTAGCCCCGGTCCTGGGCGTCGTAGATCTCCCACGACGGCATGCTCACCACGCGGGCGTCCACCCCCCGCTCGGCGAGCTCCTTTCTCGCCTCGAGCGCCACGGCGACCTCGGAGCCGGTCCCGATGAGGATGACGTCGGGCTCGCCGCCCTCCGCGTCCTCCCGGACGTACGCGCCGCGCAGGGCGCCCTCGGCTGGGCCGGGGTCGAGGACGGGGACGTTCTGGCGGGTCAGGAGCAGCGCCACGGGCCCGTCGGTCTCGAAGGTGCTCTGCCAGGCGACCGAGGTCTCGTTGGCGTCGGCGGGCCTGATGACGGTCAGGTTCGGTATGGCGCGCAGGGCCATGTAGTGCTCGATCGGCTGGTGCGTAGGGCCGTCCTCGCCGAGGCCGACCGAGTCATGCGTCCAGATCCAGGCGACCTTGACGCCCATGAGCGCAGACAGCCTGACGGCCGGGCGCATGTAGTCGGAGAAGATGAGGAACGTCGAGCC
>CADCUW010000232.1 GCA_902805985.1 uncultured Rubrobacteraceae bacterium | reverse complement strand
GATCCGCCGTTCCCTGGGCCTGGGCTTCGAGGGCGACACCTACGAGGAGAGCTTGTTTTTGGCCGACGTGGAGATGGAGTCGGGGCTGGACCCCCGCCAAGCCTACATCGACCTGACTCGCGAGGGCTTCTACGCGTTCTTCCCGATGCCCGGAGAGGGGCGCTTCCGCCTCATCGGGAGCGTGCCCGAGAGGCTCGAAGGCAAAGAGGAGATCACGGCCGAAGAGGTCCAGGAGGTCTTCGACAAGTACAGCGGCGTGAGGACCGAGATCGCGCACGCGCGCTGGACCAGCGTCTACCGCATCCACCGCAGGATGGCCGAGCGTTTCCGCTCCGGACGCATCTTCCTCGTGGGAGACGCCGCCCACATCCACTCCCCGGCCGGCGGCCAGGGCATGAACACCGGCATCGGCGACGCCTACAACATAGCCTGGAAGCTGGCGCTGGTCGCGAAGGGCGAGGCCCGCGAGACGCTGCTCGACTCCTACGAGGCCGAGCGGATGCCGTTCGCCCGCTCCATCCTAAACGGCTCGGACCGGGGCTTCTCCTTGCAGGTAGCGACCAGCCCGCTCGTCCAGAGGCTCAAGCTCCTGCTGGTTCCCCCCCTCTTCCGGCTCGTGTCGCTGACGCCGCCTCTGCGCCGAGGGGCTTTCTGGTTCATCTCCCAACTGTGGACCCGCTACCGCGAAAGCCCGGCGGTCGCCGAGGGCGGGGCGGCGAAGAAGGGGCCGAGGGCCGGCGATCGCGCGCCCTACGGCCTCTTCGAGGCAGGACCGGACGCCGGAGGGAGCCTCTTCGAGCTGCTGGAGGGGACGGGGCACCACCTGCTCCTCTTCGAGGGCAGAAGGCCCGATCCCCGGCTGGAGGCGGCCCGAGAGGAGATAGAGAAGCTGCTCGATCGTTGCGCGGCGCCCGTGGGCGTCCACCAGATTCCGGCGCAGAACCGTAGGCTGCACGAACGCTACGGCGCCAAGACATCGAGCCTGTTCCTCATCCGGCCCGATGGGCACATCGCCTACCGGGGCAAGGCAACGGATGTCGCCGGCCTTGAGGCGTACCTCGATGGGCTGTTCGAGGGGCGGAGAATCCGAGAAGAGCAAGCCGTCGGCGGCGTTGCGACGGGGGCCAACGGCACCGCGGCGCTTAGCGAAGGCGCGGACGCGCCGCGCCTCGACCACTCGCCGCGGGCGGAGCCTTACCGAAACCCGCGAGAAAGGAGTCGCCAATGACGAAGACGACGACAAGGACATCGCCCGTGGCAAACGAGAACCTCTCGTTCCCGAAGGCGAGGCTGGTGGAGCCCTCCGCTTCCGGGTATATCCACCTTGCCGCAGAGGTGGACAAGAGGCCGCCGTTCCTGCCCAACAGCCGCAAGAAGCGCAGGCTTATCGCGGGCCTCAAGAAGCAGGCCCGAAGGCTCGAGGCCGACCCGGGCGTCTTGAGCGCCGTCGTCTTCGACGCCCTCCTGATCCCGCCCGGCAGGGGGGAGTTCGTCGAGAAGCGACCCGGGAAGGTCCACGTCGCCTGCTTCGATCTCTCGGTCCTGATCGAGACGGAAAGCCCCGAGGCCGCCGACGCCCTGAGGGCCTCGCCCGCATACCGCGGGATGGAGGACGCGGTCCGCGAGGCGGCGTCCTTCGTCCACGCCGTCGCGGCCACCAACGCCAGGCGCATGGGGCCGATAGGCTCCGTGGACCACGGGAGGCAGGGGATCTTCCTCTTCAACCACTTCTTCGCCGACGACACGGCCCGAAACCTGGCCGTTTGGGAGGACACCGCCGGCTGGTGGGGTCGGAAGACGGGCCTGGACAACTCGACGGTGCTGCTGCCCCGCGAGGGCCAGCCCTCGGACTACAACAGCATCAACCACTACCGCTGGGACTCCTTGGGCGACGTCTTACCGTCGATGATCTTTAAGCGGACTTTCCGCACCTTCGTACTCGCCAACTTCGAGGCTAACGACGTGGCGGCGATGCCCATCCTGTACCGGTTGGCGTAATCCCCTGACCGGCAAAACCAGAAAGGAGACAACCGGATGAACACGCTGAGGGTGATCGCCAGCCGCAAGGTACTGGTGCCGGTGGTGGCGGCGACGGCGGCGCTGGCCGTCGTTTTCTTCGCCTACCTCGCCGCCGTCGTCAGCCCCGAGAAGAACCTCGAAGGTCTGCCCGTAGCCCTGGTCAACGATGACCGGGGGGCTACGCTCGGCGGCGAGCGCGTCAGCCTCGGCGATCGGGTGGTAGAGAACGCGAGCGGCCCCGACTCTCCGGCCTCCGAAATCGTCGGCTGGCAGCGGCCCGGCAGCCGAGAGGCGGCGCTGGAAGGAATCGGGCGAGGCGAGCTCTACGGCGCAATCGTCATCCCGTCCGACTACTCCGAGCGCATCGCCGCAATCGCCTCCCCGCCCGAGATCCCCATCGCGGTCGTGAACGAGGACGAGGGGGCTACGCTCGGCGGCCGGCCCGCGAACCTGGGCGAGGAGGTCACCGCCAGGATCACCTCCCCCGACTCACCGGCACCTTCCTCTATCGAATGGACGAAGCTGGGCGAGCGCCGGGCGGCGCTCGAAGGCCTCGAGAACGGCAGGCTCTACGCCGCCATCGTGGTCCCGGCCGGGTACTCCGAGCAGGTCGCGGGCATGGCAGGCCCTCCTCCGGGCGCGCCGACCGGCGTTCCCCCGGCGGCTGCGCCCCCCTCCGCCGGACAGGCGCCGGAGCCGGCGGAACTGGAACTGCTCACGAGCCCGGCGGTGAGACCGTCCACGACCGCCCAGATCGAGGGCGCTTTCACGGGAATCGTAGGCGGAATATCCGGGGCCACCAGCGAGCGCATCCTAAACGGCATCTCGCAGCAGGGTATGCCCGTGCCCCCCGGCGCGGCGCCCGTGATCTCCGACCCCGTCCGCGGCTCGGTCTCCGAAGCTGGCGTGTCCGAGCAGGCCGGACCGCTCCCGAAGACTCCGCGTCCGGCGCAGATACAGATTCTCACCAATCCTTCGGCGGGACAGGCCGCCTCCGGGCCGGTGGAAAATATCTCCGCGGGGCTCGTATCGGCCGTTTCGCGGGCCACCTCGGAGCGCCTCTCCGAAACCGCGGGCGAGCGGGGGGCCGCGCTCCCGCCGGAGGTCGCCGCCGTACTCGGGGACCCGGTGCGCGCCGAGGTGGCGGAGGCCCAACCCGTCGGGGAAGACTCCGGTAACGGCCAGTCGCCCTTCTTCCTCGCCTTCCTCGCCAACCTCGCCGCGCTGATGGGCGGTGCCGCCATCTTTTTCAGCGCCCGCACCGCCGCGGACGACCTGAGCGCCCGGGGCCGACGAGTGTCGCAGGCGGGAATATGGACGGCGAGGCTCTTGCTCGGGCTGCTCTATGCTGTGCTGGTCGCGGCCGTGGAGACGTGGGTCGCCTTCGGGCTTTTGGGCGTCGAGCACGAGGCGGGCGTGGCGCAGGTCTGGATCTTCCTCGCCCTCGCCGTGGCGACGACAGCCTGCCTAACCATGCTACTCGCCTCGCTGTTCGGGACGGCGGGCATAGGGATCAGCGCGGTTTTGAACGTCCTTTTGGGTCTGGTCTCCTCGGGCGGCACCTCGCCGCTACAGGCGCTGCCCGGCTTCTACCAGGCCTACGCCGACTGGCTGCCCGTGCGCTACTCGATGGACGGGCTGCGTTCCCTGCTCTTCTACGGTGGGGACCTTGCCTCCTTGAGCCCAGGGACCGGCGGCGCGCGGGACGCCTTCTCCTCCATCGCGGATGCCGCGACGGGCTTCTCCGGCCTACAAAGCGCCGTCTGGTTCCTCGGAGCTTGTCTGGTGGCGACGGCGCTGCTGGGTTACGCCGTCTCGGTCCTCAAGGACCTCTTCGGCGACCGGCGCAAGGGCGCGAAGAAGGAGCAAGAGACCCGAGAGCCCGCCGCGCCGGCCGTCGGCTAGCGGTGGGTAAGCGATCCCTGCGCGCGGCCGGCAACGCGTCGCCCCGGCGGGCGCCGGGCGCCCAGAAGGGCCGGTGGACGCCATACCCTGGCGGGGTCCCTACGAACGGGCGGGCGATAGACAGCCCGGGCAGGGCTCTACCGGCGCGTCGCCCCCACATGCCGCGCGGACGGTAGGCTAAACGGCCGCCGACAAGTACCCGTCCACCCCGACCACGCCGCAAAGCCGCGCCGCCAACGAGGAGGACCCCATTTGCCGACACGCAGCCTGCTCTCGAAAGCCCAGCGCGAACGCCTCTCGGGCATCCCCGAAACGGACGGTCGTGGGATGGTCCGCCATTACACCCTCTCCGAGGTGGATCTCGAGGCCGTGTCCGTCCGCCGGGGCTCCGTCAACCGCCTGGGCTTCGCCCTCCAGCTCTGTCTGCTGCGCTACCCGGGGAGGCCCTTAAGGGCGGGAGAGGTCGTGCCCCGTCCCATCGTCGAGTTCGTCGCCTCACGGATTGGGACCGATCCGGACGCCTTCGACGACTACGCCAAAAAACGCGACACTACGCGCAGAAAGCACGTGGTAGAGATCGTCCGTGTCTTCGGCTTCCGCCCGTTCGGCGCTGTGAACATTCGTGAGTTCTCCCGACGGCTCTCACCCGTCGCAGAGGGCACCGACTCCGGGGAGGCGCTGGTGGGCGCGCTAGTGGAGGAGATGCGCCGCTGACAACGCCTCAAGAACCCATAAGTCTTCCCGCTCCTTGTCAGACAATCTATAGAAGCCGACGGTCTCGGTCAAAACCTTCCCCACTTTTTTGTCATCGCGGGAACGTCCAACGATGGAAGCGGGGATGATGTCGCCCGCGCCTATCCACCCGCCCGTATATCCATCCACGACCACAACATCTAGTGACGACTCGTATGCGTCGGGCCGGGAGACGGGGCAGAATCCCGGCCCGACGGGCCCGGACTATGCAGGATGCTGCATTCGGACTTCGGAGAATGAGCCTTCCACGCACTCGGATGAATAGCCGTGTGCATGGGGCGAGGCCGTAGCGCGCCCCTAGCCCGGGGCCTCGGTCTGGGCCATGGTGCGGTCGTAGAGGAACGCCGCCAGCACCCCCCCGACGATCGGGCCCAGGACGTAGAGCCAGAAGCTCGTGAGGTCCCCGGCCACGATCATCGGCCCCAGGGCGCGCGCCGGGTTGACCGCCCCCCCGGTCACCGGGCCGGCGACGAAGACCCCCACCGCCAGGGCGAACCCCACCGCTATGGGAGCTATCGCGGCGGGGGCCCTGTCGTCGGTGGCCACCGCCATAACCACGAAGACCAGGATAAAGGTGATGAAGACCTCGACGACGAACGCCTGCAGGTCCCCGACCCCTTGGGCCGGGTAGGTGGCCGCCAGGTTCGCCTCGCCCCTGGCCGGGCCGCCGAAGGTGATCCAGGTTGCGACCGCGGCGAGCATGGCTCCCACGAGCTGTGCGCCCACGTAGACCGGGGCGTACCTCCAGGGGAACTTGCCGGTGGCGGCCATCCCCAGGGTGACCGCCGGGTTGACGTGGGCCCCGGAGACGTGCCCGATCGCGGCGACCACGGCCGCGAGGGCCAACCCGAAGGCCAGCGCCACGGCCAGCGAGTCGTAGGCGGCGCCGGCCGTCGGCCGCGAGAGGATCGCCCCGACCGCCACGGCGGTGCCGCCGTAGACCAGTATGAACGTGCCCACGAGCTCGGCCAGGCCGGCGCCCACCATGTGCGAGTCGTCTATCCGGCTGCCGTAGAGGCCGCCGCTGCTGGGCTCTTGTTCCTTCTCGTCCAACGCCCGCCTGGTGCCGCGGCGGACGGTCTCTTCCATCCTGGCCTCTTCCTCTGGGCCGTATCCCGCACGAGAAGCACCGGCCCTGCGCCACACCCTCGGCCTGGGGGACGGCGACCCGTAAGCCGCACCGGCCGGCCGGCTGCTCGCGGCCTCCGGCGGGAGGCGTTGTTCCATACCTACACCCTCGGGGCCGCCGGTGGGATCGACCGCCGCACCGGCGGTCGGCCCGATCACCGGTCCGGCAGCGTCGTTGAGCCGCGCGCACTCCTCGCAGAGCCGGCCATCGCCCGTGCCGCGGCGGATGTTCTCGGGGGCGATGCTGTTGCCGGTCTGGCAGCCGGGGTTATCGTGGTAGATGCCCGAGTTGACCGAATGCCACGGGCCATTGCCTAATTCCATGCGTTCCCCCCGACGGTTGTGGGCCCTCCTTGTCGATGTAGACGCGCCAAACGGGCGAACGGTTACGCGGGCCCCCGTCGCACCCCACTTCTGAGAACCCCCTACGCCCGAAGTTCGGAGAACGATCCTTCTAGGCACTCCGGTGAATAGGGGTTGAAGTAGAGTCGCCGGAGCCCCTGCAGCCGTTTCGGACTTGTAGCATTGGGTACATAGGTGCCAACGTCCT
>CADCUW010000231.1 GCA_902805985.1 uncultured Rubrobacteraceae bacterium | reverse complement strand
GAGCCGGTCGACGAGAAGGGAGATTCTGTGGCGGAGATCCGGGAGATAATCCAGGAGGGCGAGCACCAGTTCACGATGGGCCCGTACGCCGAGCCCGTGGCCAGGGTGGCCGACGGCGAGACGGTCACCATACACACCGAGGACGCCTTTGGCGGCTCTATCACCTCGGAGGACGACGTCCCAAGCCAGGCCCTCGGGCCCTACCTGAACCCGCAGACCGGCCCCGTCTTTGTCGAGGGCGCCGAGCCCGGCGACACCTTGGCCGTCAAGATAGAGAGCATAGAGTTCACCCGCGACTGGGCGGCGAGCTGCCTCGTGCCATTCTTCGGCGGCCTCACCTCCACGAACCTTACGGCCACCCTGCAGGAGCCGCTGCCCGAGAAGGTCTGGAAGTACCAGATAGACGGCGACGTGGCGCGCAGGGGCGACTGGGAGGTCCCGGTGAGGCCCTTCGTCGGGACCATCGGCACCGCGCCGGACATCGAGGCGCGCTCCGCCCTCTCCCCCGGCGACCACGGCGGCAACATGGACGTGCCCGACACCCGCCCCGGCAACACGGTCTACCTGCCGGTGCGCAGGCCCGGCGCCCTGTTCTACACCGGCGACTGCCACGTGGCGCAAGGGCAGGGCGAGCTCTGCGGCGTCGCCCTCGAGGTCTCGGCCAAGGTCACGGTGACCTTTAACGTCATAAAGGGCAGGGACATCCTCTGGCCGCGCATCGAGTCCGACGAGCACATAATGTGCGTGGGCAGCGCCCGCCCGATGGAGGACGCCGCGCGCATAGCCTACGCGGAGTTGGTCGGGTGGCTCGCCGACGATTACGGCTTCGAGAAGCTCGACGCCTACCAGCTGCTCACCCAGGTCGGCGAGCTCTACGTCGGCAACATGGTCGACACCGTCTACTCGCTCGTCGCCCGCTGCCCCAAGCGCCACCTGCCGGGCTAGAGCTTTGAGCACCTAGCTGTCAACGAACAGAAAGACCGTAGACGGGCCTCGGAGGATTGCTCCTCCGAGGCCCGCGTTCGTTCTTCCACCGCGACAGCGCGGCCAAAGAATGGCGCGTTCACCGTAGCCCCTCACGAACCCCTCCCGGTTGCGGCCGGTGCTGTGGGCCCGAAACCCGTCGGAGTCGGGGTTTTGGGTCCCACCGGGGGTGGAGGCCGAAGCGTCTGGAGGTCGAGGCAGGGCGCTTCTGCGAACTCCCTAGGTGCGGAGCCCGAGGCAGCGCGAGATCTCCGCCGCGGCCTCGACGGTGTGCCCGCCGACCTCCTCGAAGGAGTTCTCCGGCAGCCGGAAGGCCGGCCCAGACACGCTCACGGCGGCCACCACCGCGCCGTTTGCGCAGCGGATCGGCGCGGCGACCGCGTTGAGCCCTTCCTCTAGCTCCTCGACGGTGTGCCAGTAGCCCGTCTCGCTACTGGCTCGTAGCTCCTCCTGGAGGGCCGCGGGTTTCGTGACGGTGTTCGGTGTGTAGCGCTGCAGCTGCCTCCTGAGCAGGCGGCGTCGCTGGTCCTCCGGCATGTAGTGCAGAAAGATCTTGCCCGCCGCCGTGGCGTGCAGGGGCGTGTGCCGGCCCTCCCAGCTGACGCTCAGCGCGGAAGACCCGGAGTTGCTCTGGTAGATGATGACCCCGTCGTCGCCCTCTAAGACGGCGACGGTCACCGTCTCCAGCGTCCGCTCGGCCAGCCTGTCGCAGACCGGCCGGGAGCAACGCGCGACGTCCAGGTCCGCCGTCACGGAGCTGGCGAGCGCGATCAGGCCGAACCCCAGCCGGTACTTCTCTGTGGCGGCGTCCTGCTCGACCAGGCCCCGGTCCCTCAGCGTCGTGAGCAGGCGGTACGCGGTGGACTTGTGGATCTCGAGCTCCCTGGAAACCTCCGTCACCCCGGACCACCCCCGCCGCGACAGGAACTCCATGACCGTGATCGCCCGGTCCACCGATTGGACAAAGCCGTTCCTGCGGTTGGCGGTCTCCATGGGCCTCATTCTACACAGCGCCCCGAGGCCGAACCCGAACGGACCGCGCGCGGGGACGCGCCATCTCCCAAGCATCAGAACCAGCCCGACGCCACTCGGGGGGCCTCGCCGTCCACGCCGGAAGCGTCCCCCGAGAGGGCCGCGAACATCGGTCTCTTTCCCGGGTAACCCTCACGGACGGGTGGCTCCCCGGGGTTGCTGTTCCTCCCGCACCTGGCGGACAAAGTCGGCCATGCCGGTGGCGTGGAAGGTGGGGGTGACGACCTCTTCGGGTCTCGGGGTGGCGCCGAAGCCGTTCTTGCCGTGGCGGCGCTCGATCCACATCGTGGCCAGCCCCATCTCCGTCGCCGGGGCGATGTCGTGGTACTGGCTCTGGGCCGTGTGGAGGATGTCTCTCTTCCCCACGCCGGCCGGGGCGAGCTTGTCAAGAACGTGCTCGAACACCCTGGGGCTCGGCTTGTTCACCCCCACCTCGTCGCAGGTGACCCTCTCCTGGAACGGGTCCCCCATGTTCGCGCTCATGTGCCCCAGCGCCCACGCGTCGGCGTTCGTTACGGCCACGAGCCGGTACCGCGTCCCGAGCTCCTCGAGCGCCCCCACCGTGTCGGGGAAGGTAGGCCAAGACCGGATGGAGTCCCCAAAACCCTCGGCGTCCTCCTCGCGGGGCTCGATGCCCCAACCGGAGGCCATCTCTCGGTAGATAAGAGGCAGCATCTCGGTAAAAGGCTTCTCCGGGGTCTCACTCTGGTATCCGTCCTCGGCCGCCGCGAAGGCGGAGAGGATCTCTTCGTCGCTCTTCGACACCCCGTGCCGCCCCAGCACGGGCCGGAACCAGTCCAGGATCCCGGTCTCGAAATCTATAAGCGTGCCCACCACGTCGAACGTCAGCGTGTTGAAATCGTCGAGTCTTATAACGCCACCCCGCGCATCGACCCCCACCTCGCGGCCTCGCCCCCCCAAACCGGTCTACCAGAACGGTCGCACGTCCGGCACCCGCGGGAAGGAGCGGGAGTGGCCGTTTCGCTCGTGGACCTGCCCGTTGGCCTGCCCCTGGGTTATCGGCGGCGGGGCGGAGGACGGGCGGTGGGTGGGCTCTGTCAGGCGGTCGAGGCGGAAGAGGCTTATGTCGTGGCGCGTTATGCCGGTGTCGGCCAGGTCGGCCATGATCTCGCCTATCACGCTCGCGAACTTGTAGCCGTGACCCGAGCACGGCGAGGCGAACGAGACCTGCTCGTAGTCGGGGTGCACGTCGATAACGAAGTGGTTGTCCGGCGTGTTGGTGAACATGCAGGTCTGCAGGTCCATCGTCGGCCCGCAGCCGTCGGGAAAGTAGCGCTCGGCGAAGTCCCTCAGCAGTTGTTCGTCGTAATCGTGCGCCTCGCGGTCGAGGGTATCGGGGTCTACGACCTCTTCGAGGTGGTGGTACTTCCCGAACTTGAAGCCGGGGACGCCGTGCACCGGGAAGCCGTAGAAGCGCCCCTCGTCCACGAGCAGGTTAAAGACGGGAAAGTTCTCTGGCCGGAAGCGCTCGGGTCGGGTCGGCTGCAGCCAGGCGAGGACCTGCCGCTCGGGGACGGCGAGGCCGTCGAGCACGTCCACGAGCTCCCCGTCCCAGGCGCCCGCGGTTACGACGAGCTTGTCCGCCTCGTAGGAGCCGCGGTCGGTGCGGACCCGCACCCCGCCCTCGAGCGGCTCCCACTCGAGGACCCTCTCGCGGGCGTGGATCTCGGCCCCCTGCGCCTGCGCGGCCGTCACGTAGGAGACTATGCACTTCTCCGGCGCCAGGAACCCGCCGTCCGGCTGCACGAGGGCCAGGTGGTCGTCGGGCAGGCGGTAGCCGGGGTAGCGGCGATGCAGCTCCGAGCCGGTCAGGACCTCATGGGGCAAATCGTGCAGCCTGCACGACTCCCAGGAGCCCTTGAAGACCCACGAGTCCTCGGGGCCCGAGTCAACCGACCCGGTCGTGTAGAGCAGCCGCTCGCCAGCGGTCTTCTGGATCTCGCGCCACAGCTCGTAGGCGCGCCGGAGCAGCAGCACGTAGGAGGGGTGCTCGTAGTAGGCGAGCCGGATGATCCGGGTGTGGCCGTGGGAGGAGCCCATCGCGTGCGGGAGGCCGAACCGCTCGAGACCCAGCACCCGCTTGCCGCGCCGGGCGAGGTAGTAGGAGGCGGCGCTCCCCATCCCGCCCACGCCGACGACGATGGCGTCGTAGCGTCCGGAGTAGGTGACGCTCACGAGCCGGCGCCCCCGTTGGACGACTGCCTGGCCGGTACGTTCTGGCGGGAGTTGGTGGTGGGCACCGGACGCGGCTCGGAGCGCCGCTCGTCCTCAGCGGGCTCGGACCGGATGCGCGCGTTTTCGGGGTCGAAGAATGGTGTCTGGGAGACCCTCGCGGGGATGGGCCGGCCGTTGATCTCCACTATGACGTTGTTGCCCGGCCAGGAGTGGGCCGTGTCCAGGTATGCCATCGCGAGCATCCGGCCAAAGCTGTGGCCCATCGCGCTCGAGGTGACGCGCCCGACCTGCCTATCACCGGGCATGAGCGTGTCCTCGTACTCGCCGGCCTCGGCCCCGGTCTCGACGACCTCGCGGAAGGTCGCCACGTCGCCGACGCTGTATACCTTCGCCCCCGCGGTTGCCGGCACCTCGCTCTCCAGGGTGAGCCCCGTCCAGCGCCTCTCGAGGCCCCTCTCCTGCAGACGCAGTAGCGCCTCGCGACCGACGAAGTCGCGTTTTTCGAGCCGGATCCAACGCGAGAGACCCACGTGGAAGGGGGTGTCGTCCTCGCTTATGTCGGGGCCGTAGAGGGGCAGGCTCTTCTCTATGCGCAACGACTGCATCGCCTCGACCCCGTAGGGCCTCAGGTCGAACTCGCGGCCCTTGTTCAGGAGAAACTCCCACAGGACCGCGGCCTGCTCCGCCGGGGTGTAGAGCTCGTAGCCCAGCTCCCCGGTGTAGCCGGAGCGCGAGATCAGGACCTCCACCCCGCCGATGCGGCCAGGGGCGAAGCGGAAGAACCGGAGTCCGTCCAAATCGACGCCCTCGACGATGGTCTTCAAGAATTTCCGGGAGCGCGGGCCCTGGACGACCGGGAGGGCGATACCCGCGGTCACGTCGGTGGCGTAGGCGCTGGCGCCCTGGGCATGCTCGGAGATCCAACGGTACGTCTTCAGGCGCGGACCAGAGCTCGTGACGATCATGAAATGCTCTTCGTCGAACTTGTAGACGGTCACGTCGTCCACGATGCCACCCCGCTCGTTGCACATCGTGGAGTAGCGGAGCTGGCCAGGTTCCATGTCCTTTACCTCGTTGACGAGCAGGCGTCTGACCAGCCTCTCGGCCCCCGGCCCCTTTATGTCCACCTCCCCCATAGTGGAGAGGTCCTGCATACCGACGTTGCGCCGCACGTTCAGGTGCTCCTCGACGGGCGAGGTGTAGGAGGTCGGGAACATGAAGTCCCCGCCGCCCTTGATCACGTTCCTCGCCGAGCGGAAGTGGAAGTCGTAGAGCGGCGTTCTTCTCTCGGTCATCGGATGATCCTTTCCCCCCTCGCGGTCATGTCTACGAATATTGTACCGGTTCCTACAACTCGCCCATCTCCTAAGCCCCGACCCGCGCCCCGGCGCCTTCGGCGGCGTCCTGCGCCCCGGCGGCCGTAGCGCGAAGCCCCGCGGCGCGGGAGACCCTTCCGTCGTCGGCCGCCCCGGCCGAGACGTTGATCTCGACGAGCGTGGCCGCCGCGCGCGCCGCGGCCCCTGCCAGGACGGCGGCGGCCACGACATCACCCCGCAGGTTTGGGTTGCCCTCTTCGGCGAGCCGGGCCGCGAGGCCGGCCACCTCGGCCCCGATCCCGGCGATGGAGAGCGGCACGTCCGCCGCCTCCGTCAGCGCGTCCCGGATCTTCCGCCGTCGCCCCTCTTCGTCGTCGCGCGGGGTCCGCTGGGCATCGAGCACGCGACCGTAGGCCGCCGCGTCGGCCCGCGCCAGTAGGACGACCTCCTCCCTGAGCCCGTCCGCCCTGCCGGCAAGCTCGTCGGCGTCGGCGAGGTGTTCCGTCGAGAAGCGGGCGGCCATGGCCGTCAGGGCCGCGGCGAGGGCCACGGTCACGGCCGCCGTGGCGCCCCCGCCGGGGGCGGGCTCGCGGGACGCGACCAGGTCCAGGAAGCCGCCGAGCGGCTGCCCCGGGTAATCCGGCCCCGGATCTGACTCAGTCAAGGTCACCCGCCGGCGGGTTCTCCCGAGCGGCTTTTGGCAGCACCTTCACGAGAGGCCCACGACCTCGCCGTTCTCGTCTATGTCTATGCGCGTGGCGGCGGGTGTGGCGCTCAGGCCCGGCATGGTCCTCATCTCGCCGCACAAAGGGTAGATAAAGCCGGCGCCC
>CADCUW010000230.1 GCA_902805985.1 uncultured Rubrobacteraceae bacterium | reverse complement strand
TCGCGGCTGAAACGGTCCAGGGCCCAGAACAGCACGACATCGAACCTTCGGCGGGCCGCGTCGGCGAATATCCTGTCGAAGTCCTTGCGCTCGCGGCGGCCCCTCGTACCAGACTCCCGGTCCACGTACTCGGCCACGAGATCGTGGCCCTCCCAGCGTTCGCAGAACTCCCGAAGCTGGATGAGCTGGTTGTCGGTCTCCTGGGAGCCGTCGTCCTTGCTGACCCTCAGGTAGATCGCCACCCTGACCGGCTTAGGGCTCACGCCCCCTTCTCCCGGAGCAGTCCTTCGACCTCAAGTAGTAGGACGGGCACCTCCGTGTTGACCGTATCCCACACCAGCTCATCGTCGAGAAGGTCGTAGCCGTGGATCAGGCGGTTACGGAACGCGACGATCTGGCGGTGCTCGCTTATGCGGGAGGCGGTGGCGGGGTCGAGCCTGGCCACGCGCCCGATCGCTTCCCCTATGATCTCCAGGTTCCGCTCTATGGCCTGCCGAAAGAGCCGCTCACGCCGGTAGTCCGCGAGGTCCCTGCCGTCGGCGGCACCGACCACGAAGGCGGCGCAGTCCTGGACGTCTTCCAGGGCCTTGAGGACCCGCTCCTCAGGGCCCATACAGCGGCACCCGGCTCCCCTCGACGTTGGCCGCGAAGCGACGGCTCTTCTCGAGGGCGCCCTCCATCACCAGGTCCACCCCGCGCCCGAAGAGCGCCTCCAGGTCCTCCTCGAGGCCGAAGTACCTGCGGAACAGGTCCGGGGGGTCGCGCCTCTCGAAGGAGACCACGAAGTCCAGGTCGCTTTCTTCCGGGTCGAACCTTCGGCCCTCGGCCTCCGCCGCGGAGCCGAACAGGTCCAGCCGCCGTACGCCGTGGCGCCTGCAAAGGTCGGCGACCTCCGCCCTCTTGTCTTCGACGACTGCGATCATGGGATCACCCTACCACAAAACGCCCGTTTTCTGATACCGTCACCTCCGGCTGCCGGACCCCGCCTTGGGAGCGGGTTGTAGGGCCGCCGTTGGCGCACCCGTTTTTTGATAGGGACCTGGCTCACGGGCTTGCCGGGGACGGATCTTCTACCAGCCTGGGGACGCGGAACACGCTCGACCACGGCGGTTCGCTGCAGCAACCGGGGGCAGGAAGGTCCCGTCTACCGGCGCGGGGTCGCGGGCTTGCGACCCGGCTTCTTCGGCGTGACGTGTGCGGACGTCGATCGCGGGTAGGCCTCCCGCAGGGCGGAGACGGCCGCCGGTCGCGCCTTCTCCCGTGCCGCCGACCCTCCCACTGCCGCGTGTCGTGGCGCGCCGAGCCGGAAGGCGCGACCCCGGTGGCAACGCGACACCGTCATTGAGGAGGCGCGGCCCGGCCGTTCGCGCCCGGGCGGGCCCGATCTTCGGGGGCGCGCAAGCGCCCGACGTATGCCTCGCCCCACTCGTGCATGGAGAGGATTATGCTTTCGAGGGTGCGGCCGAAGTCCGTCAGCGAGTACTCGACCCTGGGGGGGACCTCGGCGTAGACCTTCCGGTGGACGACGCCGTCGGCCTCGAGCTCGCGCAGCTGGAGGGTGAGCATGCGCTGGGTGACGCTGGGTATCATACGCCGGAGCTGGTTGAAGCGCCTGGTGCCTCCCACGAGGTGGAAGAGTATAACTCCCTTCCAGCGCCCCCCTATGACCGAGGTGGTTGCCTCCACTGGGCAACCGTAGGCGCAGTCGAACGGGAACGTCCCGCCCCGCTTGTCCGCCGCATTGTTCGTTTGCATCGGCGCCCCCCGAACCGGCGACCGGCTACGGAACCACCCGCCCGGCCGCGAATGTGTGCGCACGCAGTATACGCCCCCGGGCCCATCCTGGCCGTTCGATGCGGAGCAGAAGACTCGCGCCGATGCGCCGGCCAAGCCCTCCAAGGAGGCTGCCCGAACTCCGAGTTTTCGGTACCCAAGCGTCATCCGGGTGACGTCGACCCGTCGTCGTGCGGGGACGAAGGCGGTTTTTCCAAACAGGCCGCCACGCCCGCCCTCCGCCCGTTCGCGGTATCAAAATTGATACTAGGTACTCTAATTGTGCGTACTTGCACAAAATAATTCTGGATCTAGAATCGCCGCAGGATGCGATCACAACTCGGGAGGTGGCGCGTGAAGGCCGTCGGTTTGTATAGATATCTGCCCGTCGACGATCCGGAGAGCCTGGTGGACGTGGAGGTCGAGAGGCCCACGCCGACAGGGCGGGACCTGCTCGTCCGGGTCGGGGCGGTCTCCGTCAACCCGGTGGACGTGAAGGTGAGGGCCCCGAAGGACGGGGCCGAGGAGGCCGCAAAGGTCTTGGGCTACGACGCGGCCGGGGTGGTAGAGCAGGTCGGGGAGGGCTGCGAGCTGTTCGCGCCCGGGGACGAGGTCTACTACGCGGGCAGCATAGACCGCCCCGGCTCCAACTCCGAGTACCACCTGGTGGACGAGCGCATCGTCGGGAAGAAACCCCGGACGCTGGGGTTCGGCGAGGCCGCGGCGCTGCCGCTGACCGGGATCACGGCCTGGGAGGCGCTCTTCGAGAGGCTGGGCGTCGGCCGGGACGGGTCGGACGGCGGACGGACCGTCCTGGTCATCGGCGGCGCGGGCGGCGTGGGCTCCGTGGCGATCCAGCTGGCGAAGACCGCCGGGCTGACGGTCGTCGCCACCGCCTCCCGGGAGGAGTCCGCCTCATGGTGCCGGGGGCTCGGGGCGGACCACATCGTCGACCACCGCGAGCCTTTGCCCGGGCAGTTGGAGGCCCTCGGTTTCGAGGGCGTCGACTACATTCTGTGCTGCAACAGCATGGATAAGCACTGGGAAGACATGGCGGAGGCGATCCGGCCGCAGGGCAAGATCTGCTCCATCGTCGAGGCCCGGAAGCCGCTGGACCTCTCCCCGCTCGTGCAGAAGAGCGCGACCTTCGCCCACGAGTGGATGTTCACCAAAGCGGTCTTCCAAACGGAGGACATGGTCTCCCAGCACGAGCTCCTCGGCGAACTCGCGGACCTCGTGGACGTGGGCTCGGTGCGCACCACGATGACCGAGAAGCTCGCGCCGATAGACGCCGCCAACCTGCGGGCGGCCCACGCGAAGGTCGAGACGGGCAGGATGGTAGGCAAGGTCGTGCTCGAAGGTTTCGGCCGCTGACATCCCCCGAAGGTTCGGGCCCAACTTCGCGTCGCGGGGTCCGTCACGTCCCGGTCACGCACCGAGGGTACGCTTAGGAAAGCACTAATCGAAGGTGCGTGAAAGGGAGGTTCGCACGAAATGAGGCGGCGTGTCGAGAGATGCGTTGGTGGGTCGCGCGATGGCGTCATGCCGGGTGTGGGCACGGCCCGCCGGGAGGCCGCAGCGCCGCCTGGGCCATCTTGCTCGGCCCCCGCCCGCCGAACTCCAGCAACCACTTGACGTTCTTCAGCACGCAACCACCAAGAAAGCGAGGCAAGTCATGACCACCATCCGTTCCGCCCAAGTCGCCGAGGCCGGCGGCCCGTTCGGCATCGTCGAGACCGAGCTGCCCGAGCCCGGACGGGGCCACGTCCGCGTGACGGTCGAGGCGTGCGGCGTCTGCCGCTCGGACTCGATGTTCGTCAACGCCGCCGCCCCCGGTGTGACGTTCCCGCTGACCTGCGGCCACGAGATCGCCGGGCGCATCGACGCGGTCGGCGACGGCGTCGAGGGCTGGGACGCCGGCGAGCGGGTGTCCGTCGGCTGGTTCGGCGGCAACTGCGGTTACTGCCCGGCCTGCCGCGAGGGCGACTTCATCCACTGCGAGCGCCTCCAGATCCCCGGCTGGGCCTACCCGGGCGGCTACGCCGAGGCCACGGTCGTCCCCGCCTCCGCGCTGGCGCGAATCCCGGGCGAGTTCACCGCCGTCGATGCGGCGCCCATGGGCTGCGCGGGCGTGACCGCGTTCAACGCGCTCAGGCGCAGCCCGGCCGGGCCGGGCGACCTCGTCGCGGTTCTCGGCCTGGGTGGTCTCGGCCACCTGGGCGTGCAGTTCGCCAACAAGATGGGCTTCGAGACCGTGGCAATCTCGCGCGGGGCCGGCAAGGAGGACGAAGCCAGGAAGCTCGGCGCCCACCACTACGTCGACAGCACCGCCGGCGACGTGGCCGAGCGGCTGCAGGCCCTGGGCGGCGCGAAGGTCGTGCTGGCCACCGCGAACAACTCCGACGCGATGGGCGCCACCATCGACGGGCTGCGCCACAACGGCGAGCTCCTCGTCGTCGGGGCCGCGCCGGAGCCCATCCGGGTCAGCCCGTTCCAGATCCTCATGACCAGCAAGACCGTGCACGGCCACCCGTCCGGCACCGCGCGCGACGTCGAAGAGACCCTGCGCTTCGCGGCGCTAACCGGGGTCCGGCCCATGACCGAGGCGCGTCCCCTGGACGAGGCCGGCGCGGCCTACGACCGCATGATGTCCGGCGATGCCCGCTACCGCATGGTCCTCACCACCGGCAAGTAACCGACCCGACCGCGGCAAAGCCGGGGCCCACGCGCCGCCCTCCGGATGCTCGGCATCGGCCCCACCGCGGCCGGGGGCGTGGACGATCTCGGAAGGCACCCCGCGGGGGAGAACCGGCCCGGAGCCCGCGACGGCGGTCCGCCGGGTCCCCCGGCCAACGAAAGGAGACGGACATGCCCGTTCGCCTTCTGACCGAGGCCGAAAGGCAGCGCCTCTCGGGCTTCCCGGGGGATATCCCGACCGAAGACCTCCACGCCTTCTTCACGCTCACCGGCCGAGACCGAGCCGCGGTACCGGAGAGGAGCGCCCCGGCCAACCGCCTGGGCTTCGCGCTTTCCCTGTGCGCGGTCAGGTACCTGGGCTTCTGCCCGGAGGACCTCTCGGCGTGCCCCGGCGACGCCGTATGGTACGTCTCCCAGCAGCTCGGCCTCGCGCCCGAGGCCCTCTCCGGCTACCCGGGACACGGGCAGATAAGAACCGAGCACCTGAGGAGGATCTACGAGCGCCACGGCTACCGCAGGCCGACCGCCCCCGACCTGCGCGACCTGTTCGGGTGGCTGGTGGAGAGGGCGCTCGAGCACGACGACCCGGCCCTGCTGGTCCGTCTGGTCGCCGACAGGTTGAAGTCCGGGAAGATCGTTAGGCCAGGTGTGAGCCGACTGGAGAGGATGGTGGCCGCGGCCCGGAACCGCACCGACGGGGAGACCCACCGCGCCCTCGCGCCCGTGCTGGCGGGTCGGGTGCCGGCCGAACTCGACGCGCTGCTGCGGGTGGACCCGGCGCTCTCGCCCCCGCGTACCAGGCACGCCTGGCTCAAGGAGGGCGCCACCTCCAACACCCCGAAAGCCATAGCCGAGCAAATAGAGAAGCTCGAATTCCTACGCGATCTCGGCGCAGACGCCTTCGACGTCTCGGGCGTGAACCCCAACCGCCTCAGGTTCCTCGCCGGCCTCGGCCGCCGGCACACCAACCAGGCCCTGAAGAGGCTCGCGCCCGAGCGGCGCCGCCCGATGCTGGTCGCGTTTCTCCGCGAGGCGCATGCGGAGCTCGCCGACGAGGTCGTGGACCTCTTCGACGCCTGCCTGGGCCACGCCGACGCCAGGGCCCGGCGCGAGCTCGAGGAGTTCCGCAAGGGCTCGGCGAGGTCCACCAACGAGAAGGTGGCGCTCTTCCGCGAGCTGGCGCTGGTCCTGCTCGACCCCGCCGTCGACGACGCGGACGTCCGGGCCGCCGTCCGGGAGAAGGTCGGACCCCCCGAAGAGCTGCTGGACCTCGTAGAGGAGGCCGAGAGGCTGATGCGCCCGCCCGACGACAACCACCTGGACTTCTTCGCGGCGCGCTACCCCTACGTCCGGCGCTTTGCCCCGGCGTTCCTCTCCGCGTTCTCGTTCTGCGCGGGCAGGCGCGACGACCCCCTGATCGGAGCCGTGGACGTTCTGCTGGGGCTCGACGCGGAGGGCAAGAGGGCGGTCCCGGAGGACGCGCCCGTCGGGTTCGTGCCCGCCAGGTGGGGGCCGCACGTCCTCGGCGAAGACGGGAAGATAGATCGCCGCCAATGGGAGCTGTGCCTGCTCTGGCAGCTCCGCGGGGCCCTCCGGTCGGGAGACGTATGGATAGAGGGCGCCAGGCGCCACTCAGCCCCCCAGAGCTTCCTCGTCGCCGAAGACCGGTGGCCGGAGCTCCGCGAAGAGGTCGGCCTCCAGACGGGCATCCCCTCGGACGGCGCGGCGCACCCGGACGCGTGCCGGGAGGAGATGGAAGCGGTCGTGCGGCGCCTCGGTATCGCCGTCTCTCGCGGCGCCACGGTCAAGATCCAGGCGGGCAGGCTCCTCTTCGACCGCGATCCCGCCGAAGACCTGCCCCGTAGCGTCGAAGAGTTGGGGCGGGAGATCGCCCGAAGGCTCCCCAAGGTCGAGCTGACCGACCTGCTCGT
>CADCUW010000229.1 GCA_902805985.1 uncultured Rubrobacteraceae bacterium | reverse complement strand
GTGGGCTGCAAGAGGCTACGCTGCGATCAAGGTGAGGGGGAGTGTTGGGTGACGATATATCTGAGCACGCACCGTTTCGTTGGAGAAATCAGCTTGCCTGCGGTGCGCCCCGGGCGTCTGTCCTTGCCCGACGACTTTTGGCACACGATACGACGACGAAGCGGCCTCTGTGACGATTCGGACCGGGCCTCTCAGTCGTGCCGCCGATGAGCGGGCGCGTGGGACCTTGCGCCTAAGAAGGCCAGGCGCGCGTCGTGGGCGCCCATCGAGCCAGGCGGCCTCGTTGCCTTTCGTAGCGCGTCCAACACGAGCCCGGGCCGGGAGGGCAACGTTACTTCTCTACTGGCGGCTGTCGTCGGCCACGAGAAGCCAGGCGGGATCGGCCAGGTGATGTGGTTGTAGGGTCAAGGAACCGGTTCGGCGCCGTTGTCCTCAAGATGACCCCGCGGTGACAATGCGTTCCGCGAGAAGAGCACCAGCAGGAGTGGCCGTTGGATCCGCCGAAAAGCGGTCAGGGGAGGCAGGAAGATGAACGAGATCGCCACCGACTCCAGGAAGACTTGAAGGCGCCCGAGCAGCTCTACGAAGGCTACCTGTTCGATTTGGATGGAACAATCTATCTCGGCGACGAGTTGCTGCCCGGGGCCAAGAGGCTCATCCTCAAGCTGCGCGAGCTAGAAAAACGGGTCATCTTCCTCACCAACAACCCCACCAAAGACCCGCATATGTACGCCCGGAAGCTGACCGACCTGGGCCTCGAGACGCCGCCCGAGGAGATAGTGAACACCGTCGTCACCATGACGCAGTGGCTCCTTCAGAACCACCCGGAAGCCACCGTGTTCCCGATCAGCGAGGAGCCGCTCAAGAACTCGCTGCGGGAGGCCGGGATCAGGATCTCCGAGGAGCCCAAGGAGATAGACATGGTTATCGCCTCCTACGACCGCGGCTTCGATTACCGCAAGCTCCAGATAGCCTTCGACGCCATCTGGTTCCACAAGCGGGCGCGGCTCGTTACGACTAACCCGGATCGCTACTGCCCGTTTCCCGGAGGTAGGGGGGAGCCGGACGCGGCGGCGGTGGTCGGGGCGATAGAGGGATGCACAGGGGCCAAGTGCGAGGTAAACGTCGGCAAGCCGGAC
>CADCUW010000228.1 GCA_902805985.1 uncultured Rubrobacteraceae bacterium | reverse complement strand
CGGGCGGCTCCCACGTACCCGCCGGACGCTGCAGCAACAACATGCGCCCGTCGGGACGCACCGGCAGGATGCCCGAGACGAGATCTGCCCTCACGCGACGAGGCTTTTCGGGATGACGGCCATCCAGGGAGTATAGCTTTCGGTGTAGGTTCAAGGCTTGAGGCTGATACCTTAGAACCCTGTTGCCTCTACTCCAGCAGCGAGCGTAGTTCGCGGGCGGCCTTCTCTGGATCTTCGGCGTCCAGAACGGCGCGGACAACCGCGAAGCCGGGGGCGCCTGCCGCGGCGACGGAGGGGGCGGTCTGCAGGGTCACGCCGCCAATGGCGAACCACGGGACCGGGAGGTCTTCGCGGGCCAGGGCCCGGATCAGGGATAGCCCGGCCACCTCCCCTTCGGGCTTTGTCGGGGTGGCGTAGACCGCCCCGACGCCGAGGTAGTCCGCGCCGCCGCGGACGGCTTCCAGAGCCTCCGCCACGCCCCCGGCGGAGCGCCCGACAACCACGTCCGGGCCGAGGATGCTGCGGGCGTGCGGCGTGGGTGCGTCGTCCTCGCCGAGGTGCACGCCGTCCGCCCCGACAAGACGGGCGAGCTCCACGTCGTCGTTGACAGTGAACAGGGCGCCGGAGCGCCCGCACGCGTCCTTGAGCTCCTCAGCGGACGGGATCAGGTCTTCCTTCTGAGTCCCCTTGTCCCGGAGTTGGACTATGTCCACCCCGCCCCGCAGAGCGGCCCTCACGCGGGCGACGAGGTCGGGGCGCGGGTCCGTGACCAGGAGGAGCCTGGCGTCTAGGATCTTCACGACTCCAGCCTCTTCGGGGGCCAGGCGAGCACGTCGAGCCTTTCGGAGAAGTGCAGGAGCGGCGGGGTGTCGGGCAGGGCGACCCCGATCTGCTCGGTCATCCGGAGCGTCTCGACCTCAACCTCTGCCGGGCGCAGCGGCCACAGCTGGTGGTGGATCTCCCCCCGCCGGACTCTACCCTTCCCGTCCGCGGCATAGAGACAGTAGCGCTCCGTGAGGAAGTTCTCCAGCGACCCCGGCCTGCTCTCGAAGGGCTCGCCCGCCGGCCGGTAGCTTCCTGCGAACTCGGCCGGCGGGGCGCCCCGGTGCGTGCGGATGCTCCGGTAAGAGATCCCGTCACCCT
>CADCUW010000227.1 GCA_902805985.1 uncultured Rubrobacteraceae bacterium | reverse complement strand
GCACTCGCGGTCGGCAAGTTCGGTCTGCGGGCGCTCGCCCAGAGCACGGCCCGCGAGTTCGGGCCGCAGGGCATACACGTCGCCCACGTCGTCATAGACGGCCAGATCGACACGCCAAGGCTCAGGGAGATGTCCCCGGGCCGCGAGGACCACACCATGCTCTCTCCCGACGCCATCGCCGAGGCCTACTGGCAGCTCTACTCCCAGCACCCGACCGCGTGGACACTGGAGCTCGACCTGCGCCCGGCGGTGGAGAGCTTCTAGCCCGCCAAAAGCCTGCCCCTGTGCTGCGCGGTTCGAGCTTCGCCCCGACGTACTACAGCCACTCGCGCATCCTATCCGCGGTCAGGTTGCCGCCGCAGATTATGGTGCCGACCAGTTGGCCGCGGAACAGGTCGGGGCGTTCCATGACCGCGGCGACGCCGACCGCGCCCGAGGGTTCGGCGACCACGCCGGCGTGACGGTGTAGCAGCCTCATAGCCTCGATGATGGAGTCCTCGCCCACGAGCACCGCGTCGTCGACCAGGCCGTCCATGTCCTCCAGCGCCTGAGGGACCGGCACGCGCACGCCTATGCCGTCGGCGACGGTCTCTACGCGGTCGTGGGCGACGAGCCTCCCCGTTCTCCAGGACTCGACCATGGCCGGAGCCCCCGAGGCCTGGACGACGACCATATTCGTGCCGGGGCTGCGGTCTTTCATGACCCCGGCCATGCCGTTGAACATGGCCCCGTTGCCGAGCGGCACGAGCAACGCATCGAGCGGTTCGGGGAACCGGAGCCACTCAAGACCCATCGTCCCCGCGCCCTCCAGGGTCTCCACATCCAGGCTGTCCTCGACGAACCGGGCACCCCGCCCGCGGGCCACGCGCCGGGCCTCCATCTTGGCCTCGTCGAAGTCCGCGCCGTGCAAGACCACGCGCGCCCCGAGCGCCTTCATCCGCCCGACCTTGAGCGGGTTCGCGTTCGTGCTGGCGTAGACCGTCAGGTCGAGGCCCCGCTTGCGGCAGGAGTACGCCATCGCCTGCCCGAAGTTACCGGCGCTCGCGCACACCAGGGGGACGCCCTCCTCCGCCTCCGAGACCAGAAACTCCGTGCCGCGGCCCTTGAACGAGCGGATCGGGTTGAGGGTCTCTACCTTGATCGC
>CADCUW010000226.1 GCA_902805985.1 uncultured Rubrobacteraceae bacterium | reverse complement strand
ACGAGCCGACGGCCGTCCTGACCCCGCAGGAGACCGAAGACCTCTTCAGCGTCCTGAAGGAGCTCGTGGACGACGGCCTCTCCATCGTCCTCATCACCCACAAGCTCGGCGAGCTGCTCGGGGTCTCCGACGAGATCACCATAATCCGCGACGGCAAGGTCGTCGGCACGGTCGAGACGACCCAGACAGACCAGGGCGAGCTCGCCCGCATGATGGTCGGCCGCGACGTGCTGCTGCGCGTCGAGAAAGAGGCCGCGAAGCCGGGTGGGGTGCGCCTGGCGGCCGAGGGGCTGGTGGTGAAGGGTGCTACGGGCGAGGCGGCGGTGCGGGGTGTGGACCTCGCCGTGCGGGGGGGTGAGATCCTCGGCGTCGCCGGCGTGGACGGCAACGGTCAGACGGAGCTCGCCGAAGCCCTCGCCGGCGTCAGGCCCGCCGAAGAGGGCAGGGTAACCCTCGACGGCGAGGAGGTGACGCGCCGGGGGGCGGAGGAGCGCCAGGCGCGAGGCCTGGCCTACGTCCCCGAGGACCGGGCCACGAAGGGCCTCGTCCAGGACTTCGCCCTCTACGAGAACAACGCCCTCAAGACCTACGACGAGCCGCCCTTCTCGCGCTTCGGATGGCTGTTCCCCAACGTTATGCGGCGGCGGGCCGCCGAGGTCCTGCGGGCCTACGACGTGCGCCCGGCCGACCCGGACGCCCGGGCCGGGTCGCTGTCAGGTGGCAATCAGCAGAAGGCGATTCTGGCGCGTGAGCTCTCCGGAGATCCTGCGGTCGTCATCGCCGCCCAGCCGACGCGCGGGGTGGACGTCGGGGCCATCGAGTTTATCCACCGGCGCCTTCTGGAGCAGCGGTCCGAGGGCAAGGCCATCCTGCTCCTCTCCCTCGAACTGGAAGAGGTCCGCTCGCTCTCCGACCGGATCCTGGTGATATACGACGGCAGGTTCGTGGGTGAGGTCGGGCCAGACGCCACGGACGAGGAGCTGGGCCTCCTAATGGCCGGGCGGGACGGGACGGGCTCTTGATCCGGCGGGCGCTCTCGGGCATCGGCGGGGCGCTCCTGTTCCCGCTCGTCGCCACGCTCATCTCCCTGGTTATCGGCGCGGTCATCGTGCTGGCGACGGGCAACAACCCGGTAACCGCACCCC
>CADCUW010000225.1 GCA_902805985.1 uncultured Rubrobacteraceae bacterium | reverse complement strand
TTCAAGATGCGGGACGAGGTGCAGCACCTGCTGGACCGCGACTACCGCTCCGAGGCCGTCGACCGCGTGCGGGAGAACGGCAACGTGCTCTCCGTGGACGGGCTGACGATCCGGCTGGCCGACGAGTTCGGGTTCTGCTACGGGGTCGATAGGGCGGTGGACTACGCCTTCCAGACCCGCGAGAAGTTCCCCGACAGGCGCATCTTTATAACGGGGGACATGATCCACAACGTCTCCATGAACGACCGCCTGCGCGAGATGGGCATAGAGTTCCTCTCCACGGGCTTCGACGGCCCCACGGAGGAAGCCTTCGACCGTCTCTCCCCGGAAGACGTGGTCCTGCTCCCCGCCTTCGGCGCCCCCATAAACTGGGTGGAGAAGCTGCGCGGTAAGGAGTGCGTCGTCGTCGACACAACCTGCGGCTCGGTCCTCTCCGTCTGGAAGCGCGTGACGCGCTACGCCAAAAAGGAGTTCACGAGCATCATCCACGGCAAGTACTACCACGAGGAGACCAAGGCCACGGCCTCCCAGACCCTCAAGGACGGCGGCAACGGCCGCTACCTCATAGTGCGCAACCTGAAAGAGACCGGGTACGTCACGGACTTTATCCTCGGCAGGATGACGGGCGAGGATCTCAAGGAGAAGCTCGCCCACGGCATGAGCCCTGGCTTCGACCCCGAGAGGGACTTGCAGCGCGTGGGTGTGGCCAACCAGACGACGATGCTGATGAGCGAGACGCTCGCGGTCGGCGAGGAGCTCAGGAAAGCGATGGCCGAGCGCTACGGCGAGGAGAACATCGCCGAGCACTTCGAGCTCTTCGATACCATCTGCTCCGCCACCCAGGACCGCCAGGACGCGCTCTTCGACCTATTGGAGCAGCCGCTCGACGTCATGGTCGTCATCGGCGGCTACAACTCTTCGAACACCAACAACCTCGCCATCATCGCCGAGGAGAGGATCCCGAAGAGCTACCACATAGCCAGCGGCGACTGCATAGACGGCGACGCCATCCGCCACAAGCCGGCCGGCACCCCCCTCGACGCCCGCGAAGAGGTCGAGGAGACGGACTGGCTCCCCGAAGGACCGGTCCGCATCGGGCTCACCGCCGGCGCCTCGACCCCGAACTCCCAGATAGGCCTCGCCAT
>CADCUW010000224.1 GCA_902805985.1 uncultured Rubrobacteraceae bacterium | reverse complement strand
TCGGGCAAAGATCTCACCGGCGCGGGGACGACACATCGTACAAATGTATGATTTGTGAGGTTTCAGGCTACAGGCATCAGGTTCTAGTTCTGGAGACATTGTAGGGCGAAGATGCTGGGTACGTGCCACCTTTCCAGACTGACTATAGTGGCGATGTCGGGATCAGGGCCTCCTTCCGCACCCCTGATACGTGAAAGCCTCCGAAGGAGGCGACCTGAAACCTAAAACCCGTGAATTCAGCCAGTGCGGATCGTGGACCGGTCCACGATGGAGAGCAGATCGGAGAGGTCGAGCTCCACCCAGTTAGGCACCCGCTCCTTCACCAGGGAGGTGACCCTGCTGCAGATCACCAGTTCCGGTCGCACGCGCAGGACCTCCCGGTTGAGATCGGCCGCGGTCGCCTCGAAGACCTCAAGGTCGGGGAAGGAGAACCGCAGCACGGCCACGATGCTCTCCCTGTAGGACGCCAGTTCGTTGGCCACCAGCACGTGTCTTATGTCTCTCATGTCCGGCATGTTATGCTCCTGGACCCGCCGGGGCATCGTGAAAACGGGTGAGGTTTGCCTAACCCTTTTGGGCTAGACGGGGGAGCCGTCCTGGCCTGGCCCGGCGGCGCGGTCGAGGATGGAGATAAGATCCAGAAGCTGTATCTCGGCGAACTCCGTGCGCCTGCCCCCCTCGCTGGCCACGGCGTGGGCGGTGTACTCCGGGTAGAGCTCGACCCAGACCGGCACCCGATCCCGGACCGCCCCCGTGGCGCGGCTGCAGATGGCGACGTCGGGAACGAAGCAGGCCACGTTGCTCTCGAGGGCCTCGGGCTCGACGACCTTCACCTGAAGTCCGGGGCGCATCTGGCGGAAGACCGCGGCTATGCCCTCCCGGTAGGAACGCGGCTCGTTGGCCAGCAGGACCCGAAGCGAGACCTCTCTGGCTGGCTCTCTCTCCGTCGACCTGGGCAAAGGTCCCCGCGCATCCCTCCTGGAACGTACCCGCGCATCCCGTACTTTCAGACGACCGCAACGGCGCGGCAGAAATTCTAGCACGGGGGCCCCGCACGGGCGGGCCTAGCGGATCTCGACCAGGCCGTTGCGGGCGGCGAACACCAGGGCTTGCAGGCGCGAATGCACGTTGAGCTTGTTGAGGATGT
>CADCUW010000223.1:700-6438 GCA_902805985.1 uncultured Rubrobacteraceae bacterium | reverse complement strand
CCCCCAATGCGGGGGACCGAGAGGGAGACCGAGAAGAGGGCGCGTGAGGCCTACGTCGAGAGGTTCGGCGGGGAGCCCGAGGTCGTCGCGAGCGCGCCCGGGCGCATCAACCTGATCGGGGAGCACACCGACTACAACGAGGGCTTCGTCCTCCCCTGCGCCATCGACCGCCGCATAGCGGTCGCCGCCGGCCGGGGTGACGACGAGATCCTCTACTCCGCAGACTTCGACGAGGCGAGCCCGCTGCGCGGCGAAGACGACTCCTGGGCGAAGTACCCGCGCGGCGTCCTCTGGGCGCTCGGGGAGGCCGGACACGATGCCGGCGGCTTCCGGGCCGCCCTCGCCGGCGACGTACCCCGCGCCTCCGGGCTCTCCTCCTCGGCGGCCATCGAGGCTGCCACGGCCCTCGCCCTCGACGCGCTCTTCGGGCTGGGGCTGGACAAGAAGACGCTCGCCAGGATCTGCCAGCGCGCCGAGAACGAGTACGTCGGCGTCCAGAGCGGCATCATGGACCAGTACGCCTCCCTCCTCGGCGAGGCGGGCTCGGCCCTGCTCATCGACTGCCGCTCGCTGGAGGCCGAGTCCGTCCCCCTCGACCTCGAAAACGCGGGCCTCTCCCTCGTCGTCTGCGACACCCGCGTCGAGCGGGGCCTCGCCGATACGGGCTACAACGACCGCAGGGCCGCCTGCGAACGCGCGGCTGAGATTTTGGGGGTCGAGGCGTTGCGCGATGCTAAGGAAGCGGATCTGGACCGGCTCTCCGGCGAGGAACTGCGGCGCGCCCGCCACATAGTCAAGGAGAACGCGCGCGTTCTCCGGGCGGCGGAGTCCCTGCGGGACAAAGATTTCGAGGTTTTCGGGCATCTGATGTACGCCTCGCACGACTCAATGCGCGACGATTACGAGATCTCCACCCCCGAGCTCGACGCCTTCGTCGAGACGGCCAGGGAGAACGGTGCCCCCGGCGCCCGGCTCACGGGCGCGGGCTTCGGCGGCTGCGCCATCGCCCTGATGCCCTCGGGCAACACCGGGACACTGGCGGAGGTCTGCCGGCTGGCGTTCGCCGATCTCGGGTTCGGGGAGCCCGAGTTCTACGAGTTCGTGCCGGCGGCGGGGGCGGAGGTGGTGGGATGAGCCTGGAAGCGCGGCGGGACGGGCTGCGGTCGATCATGGAGCGCCGGGGGCTCGGGGCGTTGCTGCTGCGGAGGCCCGCCAACTTCGCGTGGTACACGGGCGGCGCTGACAACAGGGTGGATCACTCAGACCCGCTGGGCGTCGCCGCGATCTTGCTGACAGGCGAGGGCGAGTACGTGCTCACGGACAACATCGAGGCGCCCCGGATGCGTGGCGAGCAGACGCCCGACATGGACATCGCCGAACACCCCTGGTACACGGGCCCGGCCGCGCTGCTCAAGGAGCTCGCCGACGGCCCCGTCGGGACGGACCATCCATCGGACCTCGGCCCCGACGTCACCGCGGAGATCCTGCCCTCGCGCCACGTCCTCGACGAGGAGGCGATCGAACGCTACCGGCGCCTCGGCGCGGACGCGGCGGGGGTGATCTCCGAGGCCGCATCTGCGCTCTCGCCCGACACCGACGAGTTGGAGGCGGCGGCGGTGCTCGCGGCGGCCTGCCGGCGGCGGGGCATCTTCGCCCCGGTCCTGCTCGCCGCCTCGGCAGACCGGCTCGGGCGCTACCGGCACCCGATACCCCGCGGCGGTCCCCTCGGCGGGAGGGCCATGCTCGTGGTCTGCGCCGAGCGCGGCGGCCTCTACGCCAACCTGACGCGCATGATCCCCTTCGAAGATCCCGACCCCGAGACCCTCCGGCGCCAGGGGGCGTGCGACGAGATCCTGCGCCGCATGAGGCTGGAGGCGACCCGCCCGGGCGCGACCCTCGCCGACGCCTTCGGGCTCTGCCAGACGTTCTACGCCGAGGTCGGCTTCCCCGAAGGCTGGCGGGAACACCACCAGGGCGGCACGACGGGCTACGCCTCCCGCGAAACGGTCGCGTCCCCCGAGACTCAAGAGGAGATCCGCGCGGGCCAGGCCTTCGCCTGGAATCCCTCCCTCCCGAACGCCAAGGCCGAGGAGACCTTCGTCCTCCTCCCCGGGGGCCCGGAAGTCCTGACGCCCGTCTAGGCCGTTTATGGTCTCGCGGGTCGCCCTAGACGGCGGGCGTCGCCGGGGAGGTGAGCGCCTCCACGCACGCGAGGGCGGTCTTCAGGACCCGCCCATCCGCGTCGAAGGTGGGATCGTAGGAGGCGATGCCGGCCGCGACGACGTCGAAGCGCCCGCTGACCATCCCGAGCGCCGCCAGAAGCTCCTCGGTGCCAAGGCCTCCCTCCGGGGCGAACTCGTTGGCCCCGCCCACCTTCTCCGCGTCGAGGACGTCCAGGTCCAGATGCACGTAGACCCTGTCCATCCCGGTCTTCAGACCGTCCAGGGCCCCCGCGAGGGCCCGCAAGCCCTCCCGGCCGATGCGGTTCGCGTCGACGACGCTCACCCCTGAGGCGGCGAGCCTCTCCTCCTCCGCGGGCTGCGCGTCCCTGACGCCCGCGAGCACCACGTTCTCCTCGGCCACCGGGGAGAAGCCTGGAACGCCCCCGGCCATCCTGCGCCAGCAGTGTCCCACCGCCACGGCGAGGCCCATCCCGTCCGTGAAGCCGCTGGTGGTGGTCTCCGGGGTGTTGAAGTCCGCGTGGGCGTCGAACCACACGATACCCAGGTCCCCGGTGCCAGCCCCCGAGATCGTCCCGATGGAGGCGTTGCAGTTGCCCGAGAGCACCAGGGGGAACCGGCCTTCGGCCAGGGCGTCCCGGACCTGCCCGGAGACCAGGCCGTCCAGCTCGAAGGCGGTCGCGACCTCCGCTGGTGGATCTCCTTCGGGATGCACTGTCGCGAAGCTCGGGGTGGGGCCCCTCGTCCGGAGCGCTTCGGCGAGCCCGCCCTCCACGAGATGCCCCGGCCCGGCGCCCATGCGCACGCCGCGGTGCCCGGAGTCGTAGGGTACGACGATGACGCTAACGTCCTGGTAGTCTCCCACGCCCGCATTCTACGGTATGGACCCTCCACAGACGGTGGGGGCCTACCTGTCCGGCTGCCCTTGTCCGGCTGCCCCTTGCGCGTTGCGTGCAAACCGACGGAACCTGACGGCCCGATTGAGATCCAACAGACGGGGCGGGTGTGTGGGATAGGCTATGATCGTCGGGATGTTGGCGGCGCAGACACCTGGCGGGCCGTGAAGGCCCCGACGCGGCGGGGGAGGTACGTCCCGCTGCCGGAGCGTCTGGGCCCCGGTCGTCCGGAACCGGAGAGTTACGGGTACGTGATCCTGGGGGCCGGGTGCGCGGGGCTCAGCCTCTGCCACTACCTCCTGGAGCGGGGCGTCGAGTCGCCCATCCTGATCCTGGACCGCAAGGAGACCTTCGCCGACGACCGGACGTGGTGCTTCTGGGACGTCGAGGAGACGCCTTTCTCCGGCCGCGCCGTCCGCCGCTGGAACTCCTGGTCCGTCCGTGCCGAAGGGCGGGAGGTCGTCCACACGAGCAGGCGCTACCCCTACCTCTGCCTCACCGGCGCGGACTTCTACGAGGACGCGCTCGCCAAGATCTCCTCCCACGACAACGTCACGGTCCGGCTGGGGGAGGACGTACGCTCGTGCAAGGAGCTTGACGACGGGGTGCTGGTCGTTACCTCCGCCGGCTCGTACCTGGCACGGAGCGTGTTCGACGGGCGTGGGTTGCCCCCGGACTCCGCGGCCCTCGCTGATGCGCGCCGGGGAGGGACCTGGATCTCCCAGCAGTTCCTCGGCTGGCGACTGCGCGCCGGCCGTCCGGTCTTCGACCCGGGCACCTGCACCCTCATGGACTTCGCCGTGGACCAGGGCCGCGGGCTGCGCTTCGCCTACGTGCTGCCCTTCGACGAGCACGAGGCGCTCGTCGAGAACGTCTACCTCACAGAGAGCGGCGCCCCGCCCGGGACGCATCGCGCCGAGCTCTCAGGCTACCTGCACGACCGCTACGGGCTCTCAGCAGAAGACTACGAGGTACACGGCGAGGAGTGGGGGGACATACCGATGACGGCCCACCGCTTCCCGAGGAGGATCGGGGCCCGCACCCACGTGATCGGGACGCTCGGCGGCGAGACCAGGCCCTCGACCGGATACACGTTCCTGCGCGTCCAGCGCTACTGCCGCGCGCTCGCCGCGAGCCTGACCGGCTCTGGCGCAGACCCCGGCAGGGTCCACCCGTGGCGCTACGGGCCGCTGGACCGGGTCTTCCTGCGGCTCCTGCGCGAGCGTCCGGAGGACTGCCCCGGGATCTACGCCCGCATGTTCGCCGGTACCCCGCCCGACCCGCTCGTCCGCTTCCTGACCGAAGGTAGCTCGTACCTCGACGACGCCAGGCTCATCGGGGCGCTCCCGAAGATCCCCTTCCTGCGGCTCGCCGCCGGGGAGGCTATCGACCGTGCGCGCGAAAGCCTCTGACCGGGGGCCGGGCGCGTATCCGGCCGTGCGGGACGCGGTGGTATGGCCCTCCCGGGCCGTCGTGCTGCTCCTGACGCTCGCCTTCGCCGCGGGGCTCCGGGTGCCGGGGTGGATCCAGTACCTGCCGTTCGCCGCGAGCCTCGTCTTCTTCGGGCTGCCGCACGGCGCCGTGGACCACCTCGTGCCCTCCCGGCTCGCCGGCCGGGACGCCGACGGCCGGAGCGTGCTCGCCGTCGTGCTGCTCTATCTGGTGCTCTCCGGCCTCTGCCTCGCCCTCTGGTTTACGGCGCCCATCACCGCCTTCGTCCTCTTTGTCGGCGTCACGGTCTTCCACTGGGGGGCGGGGGACCTGCACGCCCTGCTCTTCTTCGGCCCGGATGGATTGAGCGGGATGGGCCGCGCCTCCCGCGCCCTGCTGCTCGTCCTCCGCGGCGGCCTGCCCATGCTGGTCCCGCTCCTCTTCTTCCCGGACGCCTACCGCGGGGTTGCGACCGCCGCCGCCGGGCTGTTCGGCGCGGACGCGACGGCCCTCCCGGCGGTCTTCTCAGCGGGTTTCCGGCTCGCGGTTGGAGGCGCTTTGGCGGTGGTCGCGTTCCTCTTCCTGCTCCGCGCGGCCGGCGACCTCGCCGGAGGAGGCCGTACCCTGCTGCCCGTCGCGCTCGAGACGTCGCTGCTCTTCGCGTTCTTCGCCGCCGTGCCGCCGGTCCTCGCCGTCGGCCTGTACTTCACGCTCTGGCACGCCCCCCGGCACGTGGCCCGGCTGGTGCTGCTCGACCCCGCGGGCGCCGACCACCTGCGCACCGGGCGTCCGGGACGCGCGCTGGCCCGGTTCGCGAGGGATGCGGCGCCCCTGACCGCACTGGCGCTCGCGCTCCTCGCCGGGCTCTACCTAGCGGTCCCGCGCGCGTCGGAAGCCCCCGGCTCCCTTCTCGCCGTCTACCTGGTACTCGTCTCCGCGCTCACGCTGCCGCACGCCTCCCTCGTCACGTACATGGACGGGCGCCAGGGCGTCTGGGAGAGGGGCCTTTCGTCGCCGGGCGATAGATCGGGCCCGTGAACCCGCAAGGGCGCGTGAGATCTTTAACTTCCCGGCGGCAAAATGGGGTGGTCCGCAGGTTTACCCCTTTAGCGTGAGGGTACACAGAGGGCTTATCGAAGTCTTGCAGTATTCCCCGAATAACGGAGGGTTTTAGAATGGCGGAGCCGATCACTGGAAGCATAGAGGTAGAAGCCCCGGTAGCCCAGGTCTA
>CADCUW010000223.1:0-690 GCA_902805985.1 uncultured Rubrobacteraceae bacterium | reverse complement strand
GCCGAGCTTCATGAAAAACATCGAAGAGGTGCGTTCCACGGGGCCCGACACAACCCACTGGGTCGTGAAGGGACCTCTAGGTTACAGGGCCGAGTTCGACGCCAGGACCACCCAGGACGAGCAGAACAGCGCCATCGGGTGGAACACGGTGGACGGCGACGTCCAGACCTCGGGCCAGGTTCGCTTCCAGGAGGTTACCCCGAACCGCACCAAGCTCGAGGTCCAGATGAAGTACGCGGACCCGCCGGGCGGCAAGGCCGGCGAGGCCGTCTCCAGGCTGACCTCCGGCCCGAAGGCCATCATGGAACAGGACCTGCGTAACTTCAGGGACATCATCGAGGGCAAGGCGACGCCCGACGAGGTCCAGCAGCGTCCCGCCGTGGCCGACGCGCACAGCGGCGCCGTCGCGACGCTGACCTCCGGCACCGGGCTCGCCGTCATCGGTGGCGTGGTGCTGCTCTGGCTGCTGCTGCGCCGGGGCGGCGGCTCCTCTTCTGGCGGCAAGGGCAAGTCCCGCATCATATTCGAGTTCTAGAGAGCTTCTAGCAGTCAGCTAGAAGAAGGGGGCGGCGCCGAAAATAGGCGCCGCCCCCTTCTCGCTTTATCTTCGGCACGAAGAGGGGGACCCGGTACCGGGTCCCCCTCTTCGTGCCATTGTTGCTACATCGGCCCGTCTCGGGCCGACCAAGT
>CADCUW010000222.1:6125-6445 GCA_902805985.1 uncultured Rubrobacteraceae bacterium | reverse complement strand
CATGAAGGCGTAGTGGCGGAGGTTTGCCTCGGGGTAGTCGTCGGTGAGGCCGAAGACGACGAGAAGTCGCTGGCCCAGGTCGTTTGCCCGCCCGACCGCGTACTCCAGGGCGTGGTTGTGGTCTGCGCGCTGGGAGGACTGCATCCAGTAGAGGACGTGATCTCCATCCCTCACCTCTTCTTCGTTGAGGTCCTGAACACGCTCTTCTTGAACCTGGCTTGTCGCCATTCCTCTCCCCTTTCGCGCGGGATCTCCTGTTACCCATCACGAGCATAGGGAAACCCGTCCGGGGAAGACGGGAGTACGAACACAAAAAACCC
>CADCUW010000222.1:0-6024 GCA_902805985.1 uncultured Rubrobacteraceae bacterium | reverse complement strand
GCAGGCCCGTGGGCTGGGGGCCGTCCTCGAAGACGTGCCCCTGGTGGGCGCCGCAGGTGGCGCAGTGGACCTCGGTGCGGCGCATGAAGAGCATGCGGTCTTCCTCGGTCTCGACGTTGCCCGCGTCCACGGGCTCCCAGAAGCTGGGCCAGCCGGTCCCCGAGTCGTACTTGCTCTCGGAGGAGAAGAGGGGGGTGCCGCAGGCGACGCAGCGGTAGATGCCCTCCTCCTTCTTGTCGTGGTACTCGCCGCTGAAGGGGCGCTCCGTGCCCTTCATGCGGGTGACCCGGTACTGCTCCGAGGTCAGCTCGTCCTGCCACTCTTCTTCCGTCTTTTGGATCTTCTTTGGCGTATCAGTCATGCCGGGATTCTACCACGCCGCCCTGCGAACCCGACGCCGCGTATCAGATGCTTGTGCCGGATGCCGGAGGCCGGTATGCTTTGGAGAGACTCGGTGATCCGCAAAGAGAGAACTCTTTGTGATTTCCCCCTCCTTAGATCGCCGGGTTCCTATTTTTCTTTCTTCAGGCCCCTCTAGAACGTCTCGGCCAGCGCCCTCTCGTGGGCATCGAGGTCCTGTTCACTGAAGAGCACGAAGCGAACCAGGCGCACGGTACGTAGTCCCTCCGCCGCGTCCCGCAACGTCCGGAGCGCGACATCGGCCGCCTCCTCGATCGGGTAGCCGAAGATGCCGGTCGATATGGCCGGGAAGGCCACGGAGACGGCGCCGTTCTCCTCCGCCAAGGCGAGCGCGTTGCGGTAGAGACGGGACAGCAGCTCCGCCTCGGGCCGGTCCTGGCCGTAGACGGGGCCTAAAGCGTGGATCACGAACCGGTTCGGCAGCTCGTGGCCGCCCGTGATAACCGCCTCGCCGGGGTCTATGGGGCCGAGGGGCCTTGCCTCTTCGGCGAGCCCGGGCCCGGCGGCGCGGTGGATGGCCCCGGCGACGCCTCCCCCCGGCTCCAGGCGCGCGTTGGCCGCGTTGACGACGGCGTCCACGTCGCCCTGCGCCGTTATGTCCCCGCGGACGCACTCAACCGTCACGGCGCCGGCGGTTCGTTTCAAGCCCGCGTCCTGGAGTACGCGTGCCGGCCGCCCCGCCAGACGGCCTCGACGGAGAGGTCGGGGGAGAGCACGGTCACGTCGGCGTCGTAGCCTGGTACGAGGCGGCCCTTGCGGCGGTCCTCGCCGAGGAGCCGTGCGGGGCCCGCCGAGGCCATGCGGGCGGCCTCCGGCACGGTGCAGCCGGTGAAAGCCAGGATGTTTCTGAAAGCCTCCTCCATCGTAAGTACGCTGCCGGCGATGGCGCCGCTGCCAAGCCTTGGGACACCGCCGTCAGAGTAGACGGTCCGGGTGGCGAGGCGGTACTCGCCGGCCGGGGCCCCGGCCGCCGCGATCGCGTCCGTGACCAGGCAGAGGCGGTCGGGGCCGAGCATGCGGAAGGCGAGGCCGACCATCTCCGGGTGGACGTGGTGACCGTCCGCGATGATGCCGCAGGAGACCCGCGGGTGGGCGAAGGCGGCCCCCGGCAGTCCGGGCTCGCGGTGGTGCAGCGGGCTCATCGCGTTGAAGAGGTGGGTGACGCCGCCGACCGTGCCGTCGAAGGAGCCGTAGGAGAGCCCGAAGCCCGCGTCCGAGTGGCCGGCGCAGACGACCACCCCGCGGGCGACGGCCTGCTCGATCAGCTTCCCCGCCCCCTCAAGCTCCGGCGCGAGCGTGACCATCCGCACGGGACCCAAGTCGAGCAGCCGGGCGAGCAGGCCGGGGTCCGGGCGCGCGACGTGGGCGGCGGCGTGCGCCCCCCTCTTGTCCAGGCTCAAGAAAGGCCCTTCGAGGTGGATGCCGAGCACCTCGGCCCCGTCCGCGGGACCACCGGCGACCCTGCCGATGGCGGGCAGCGCCTCCTCGTAGAGGCTCTCGGGGGAGGAGATCACGGTCGGCAGGTACGCGGTGGTCCCGGTCCTGAGCAGGGCCCCGGAGAGCTCCGCGAGCCTCTCCGGCTCGGAGGCCACGTCCACGCCGAAGGCGCCGTTCACCTGCAGGTCGACGAAGCCGGGCAGGATCAGGGACTCCGGGTACTCGTAGACCTCGTCGGCCTCGTCGGCCAGAGACGATCCCTCCCGCCCCACGTCCGCTATCGCCCCGTCGCGGAAGAGGACGGTTCCCTCGGGCCAGACCTCATAATCGGTCACGACCCGCCCCCGGAGCGCCACGAGCCTCATCTGTCTCTGCCTTTCATCGCCCTACATCTTCGGCCCGGGCGGCCGGCGAATCAAGTACCCGGTTCCCCGGGCGGGCGTCGGGGACGCGCAGCAGAAAGAAGATACCTGCGGCCATTATGACCGCGAGCGAGCCGATGGAGAGCCTGTAGCCGAAGGCCCCGCCCCCGAACGCGAAGAGCAGCGCGGTCGTGAGCGCTGGTCCGAAGACGGCCGAGACCTTGCCGGCGAGCGAGAAGAGCCCGAAGAACTCGCCGAGCTTCTCCGGGGGCGAGAGCGCCACGAGCATTACCCTACCTACGGTCCACATCCCGCCGAGGGCTATCCCAACGAAGGGTCCGGCCACAAAGAGCATCCAGGGTCCCACGGCGCCCGCGGCGAGCACGAGGGCGAAGAGCCACACTACGAGCACGACGAGCAGCGTCCTCTTCGGCCCGCTCCTGTCGCACAGGAATCCGAAAACAGTCGATCCCACCACGGCGAAGACGGTCGAGAAGAGCAACAGGTTCGTCACCTGAGCGGTGTCCATCCCGAAGACGACCCGCCCGTAGAGCGCCATGTTTGCGATGGCGGTGTTTGCCGCGTCCGTGTACAGCACCGTAGCCAGGATGAAGGTGCCGACCCCCGCATAGCCGCCGAGGTTCTTGAGCGTCCGGTACACGTCCCCGTAGGCCATCCCCAAGGAGACGGGCCGCCGCGCCCGCACCGCGGGGTCGGGCACGAGGAAGAACGCGGGCAGGCTGAAGGCCAGGTACAGGACGGCCGTTGGCAGAAAGGCGTTCGAGTTTGCGTCCTCCCCCGTCTCGAGCCAGCCGCCTAGGGGACCGAGGAAGGAGCGCAACGCCTCCCCGTTCTGGACGATGTAGGTCAGGACGAGGAGGGCCAGGATGGTGCCGACGTATCCCGCGGCGGTGCCGTAGCCGCTGACGCGCCCCTCGCCCCTTCCCGCGGAGACGGCGGGCAGGAGCGCGTTGTAGAAGACGAGGGCCGACTGGTAGGCAAGGTCGGCCGCCACGAAGACGGCGAGCCCGGCCACCACGCCCCCGGCCAGGTCGAGCGCCGCCGTCAGGGCCACGGCGGCCAGGGTCATCGCGACGAGGTACGGCATCCGTCGCTGGCGAAAGTCCGCGACCGCCCCGAGCACGGGGGCCGAGAAGACCACGAGGAGCGCGGAGACGGCCGTGGCGGCGTTGACGAGGCCCGGCGCGGAGATGAACGCGCCGCCCCCGCCGAGCCTCTCCTCCACCCAGAGCGGGAAGAAGAGCGAGAGCACGGTGACGGCGAAGATGGTGTTCGCGAAGTCGTAGAGCACCCACGCCCAGACGGCGGCACCGGAGACCCTGGAGCGCAGCGGAGCCTCGTCGCCGGCAAGCCCCTGTCGCCCCGAACCCTCCACGGCGGCAGTATAGAGGCGCCGGGCGGTTCGGTATGCCGCGGCCTCCTTGTGCGTCTTTGCTACTCAGCGTAAGATCTGCGGCGCCTGCAAGACCGCGGGCGGATACGGACGCGAAGGATCTGGATGAACCTGTTGCTGGTGGTGCTCGGGGGCGGCATAGGCGCGGGGAGCCGCTACCTCCTGGGCGGCTGGTTGCACGGCCAACTCGGGAACGACTTCCCCTGGGGCACGTTCGCCGTCAACGCGCTGGGCTCGTTGATGATCGGGCTGGTCTTCGGCCTGGCCCAGCGGGGCTCCCTCCCGCCGGCCGCCACGCTCTTCCTCGCCGTCGGCGTCCTCGGCGGCTTCACCACGTTCTCCGCGTTCAGCTACGAGACGATGCGGCTCCTCGCCAGCGGAAGCATCGGAGCCTCGCTGCTGAACGTGGCGGGGCAGTTCGCGGTAGGCCTCCTCGCCGTCTACGCCGGGTTCGTCGCCGTCCGCGGCCTCACGGGCGCCTGAGGCGGACCCCGCCTGGGGCTACTACCCTAGCGCCACGTCGAGGGTCATCATCACAGAGAAGCCGACCATCAGGGACATGGCGGCGATATCCGGGCTGCCGCGCTTGGCCTCTGGGATCAACTCCTCCGCGACGACGAAGATCATGGCTCCGGCCGCGAAGGCGAGCGCGTAGGGCAGGATGGGCTGGGCGAAGAGCACCGCCGCCGCGCCCACCACGGCCGCGATGGGCTCGACGACGCCCGAGATCTGGCCGTAGAAGAAGCTCCTGGCCCGGCTCATCCCCTCCCGCCGAAGCGGCATGGCGACCGCCGTGCCCTCCGGGAAGTTCTGAAGCCCGATGCCGATGGCGAGCGCTATGGCCCCCCCCAGTGTGGCGCCCGGTATGCCCTGCGTGACACCGAGCCCCACCGCCCCGAAGCTCACCCCCACGGCCAACCCCTCGGGGATGTTGTGCAACGTTATGGCGGAGACGAGCAGCACGCTGCGGCGCCAGCTGGTCTGGGGCCCCTCAGCCTCCTCCATCTTCATCCCCGGGTGCAGGTGCGGGAGCGCCTTGTCCAGCAACCTCAGGAACACTCCCCCGGCGAGAAAACCTATGACCGGCGGTACCCAAACGGGCAGGGCTCCTCCCTCGGAGAGCTCTATCGCCGGCGCGAGAAGCGACCAGAAACTCGCCGCTATCATCACCCCTGCGGCGAACCCCAGCATCGAATCGAGCAGCTTGCGGTTTACCTTCTTCGTCCCGAAGACCAGCGCCGCCCCCGCCGCCGTCATCCCCCACGTGAACAACGTCGCGAGGAGCGCCTGCACTACCGGCGGCAACCCCGCAAAGGCTCCCATCACGGGTAGCCCCAGACACCACTCGTCGAACTCGGTACTAGTATCGGCACGCCTGCGGCGACCCCGCTCTCGTAGATTAGCCTTAGCTAATCTTACGGTGCGGGCGACGCAACGGCAAGGACACCTCTCGAAGGTGGCCAGGCCGCCGGGTCCGATTACACATCGCCACCCGAGGAGGCAGAGACCAGGAAGGGAAAGGGCCGGTACCCCGTAGGACACCGGCCACTAATCACGTAACCTGGTTACGCAGCACTCTGGCAGTTGCTCGAGTTGTCCCCCGAACGCACATCACCCTGGGCGATCGTGTCGGCCTGTCCTGGGTTGTTTTTCGATACTGGCGCGCTGATACGTCCCCCGGTATTGTCGAAGCCGGGGTTCGCTCCGCCTTGCGGCGTGCCTACCGCGCTGGTGCTGTTCGCGCACTCCCCCGCCGGTGTTGGTCCGTCGCCGATGGCCATGGCTGGAAACGCCGCGACCGACAGCATCAGCGCCGAGGCCACACCCCCAGCAACTACTCGCCTTACTCCGCTCAACTCTTCCTCCCTCTCTCAGAGCCGCCTCTCCCAAGAAAAGCTCTAGCCCACTAGATTTTTAGTCATCTTGACAATAATTTAAACATATCTAAAAATGATTGGCAAGCCACGAGAATGGAAGGAGCAGGATGTGGGACCGACGGTGGCAACCCGGAGAGTAGGCGAGGCGGGGGTGCGCTCCGGCGGGCGGCGCTCAGGCGGGCTGGGTCGGGATTCTCTACGGAAGTGTAGCGGATAAGGAAATATCTGAGGGCTCTCACGCAAGGACTTCCTGCGGGCCACGGGGGTCGCAGGTACGTAGCGTTGATCCAAGAGGTGCAACGGGGCGAGGCGACCGCCACCTAGCTTGCCGGTAGCCTGGGTGCGCCGCTCCTTGGCGATCGCCGGGCTCTGTTCTGACAAAACTTGACAAAAGTTTATGTGAGCCTAAAAATAACTTGATAAAGCACGAAAATGGGAGGAGAAGGATTTGAGGTTAACAGGGGCAGCTCGGACAGCGCGAGGTGCGGGAGTCTGGTCCGGCGGACCGGGGCGC
>CADCUW010000221.1 GCA_902805985.1 uncultured Rubrobacteraceae bacterium | reverse complement strand
CGAGAGCCGCATCTACTTCACGCTGGCGTGGGTCATCGCCATCGGGGGCTCGCTGATACTCCTGGCGGGCCTTGAGGCGCCGCTGGTGTTGCTGATCATCGCCGCGTCGGGCGGCGGGGTGGTGATGGCCTTCTACCTGGGGCTGCTCATCCGGCTCAACACCAGGGCGCTTCCGGAGCCCATCAGGCTCAAGGGCTGGCGTCTGTGGGTTATGTGGCCGACCTGGCTCATCTTCGTGGCGCTCTCGATCTACCTGGTGTACTTCCAGATCGTGAGCAACTTCTTTGGAGGTTAAGCTGTAGCCGTTGTTGGTGAAGACCGCTAACGAGAAAGCGCGGCCAGGATGAAACGTCTCTGGCTGCGCCTTCTCGCGTTCGCGGTGATCTTTTCAGTCCTTATGACGGTCGCCTTCCTGCTCGGGCTGCTCGACTAGCCGCCGGTAGGCGGGAAGGCAACAAAAGGAGGTCGCTGATGGGCGTGTTTCCGACGAAGATCCTCGTGGCCATCGACGGTTCCGAGGAGGCGAGGCTGGCCACCCAGGCGGCCACCGAGCTCTCCAGGGACACGGGCTCTGAGTTGCACGTGCTCTACGTGCTGCCGACGCCCGCGCAGTTGATCGGCCACCACCTCTACCCGAAAGAGACACAGGAAGCCGTCGTCGCGGAGGCCGAGGGCAGGGCCAGAGAGTTCCTCGAAGAGCAGTCCCAGCGGATCGGGTCCGAAGGCGGGAAGGTGTCGGAGACCCACTTCAGGAGCGGGGAACCGGACAAGGAGATCCTGCGCGCGGCCGAGGAGATCGAGGCCGGCACGATAGTGGTCGGCAGCCGGGGCCTGGGCGCGATCAGCAGGACGCTGCTCGGCAGCGTCTCCGATTCCGTCGTCCGCCACGCCCACTGCCCGGTCTTCGTGGTGCGCTCCTGAGATCCCGCGGTAAGGCGGCGGCCCGGAGGCCGCCGCCTTAGCCCACCAGCACCACGTGTACGTCGCCGGGACCGTGCATCCCTATAAACAGCGACATCTCGATATCCCCCGAGCGGCTCGGCCCCGTGTGGAAGCAGACGTTGGCGGGTAGCCCTGCGGCCCCGCCTTCGGCGTACTTCTCGACGGCCTCCGGCACAGTGCGCAGCATCTTTTCGACCGGCATGACGGCGACGTAGGTCGGCGGCAGGAGCGTCACCGACCGGCCCATCCCCGGGCCTCCCTCAAGGACCAGCGTCCCCGTCTCCGCTATGGCCCACGCCGCGGTAGAGAGCCCGACGTCAGCCCGGCCCGCAACCCCGCGGAAGTCTTCGAGGTCCCGCCAGATGGCGACCTCGACGCCGGCTTCTTCGAGTGGCCCGTCCACGCCGAGCGCTTCCAACTCCGGAACGTCCCACCGGACGAGGAGCTTGGCGTCCCTCTCGCGGATCAGGGAGACGACGTGGTCCCTGGCCTCCTTCAGGCTTCCGACCCGTAGCCCGTGGCCACCCAAAGCGCCGAGCTCCTCGATGAACCGGGCCGGCGGGTCTTCGATGGGTGGGCTCTCGGGGAACCCGTCTTTCGGGGTCCAGGCGACGTCGGGGGCGTGGGTGGGCTTGTAGCGGCCCCGCCGCGTGCGGTGGCGGACCTTCTGCAAGAACTCGGCGCGGTCGGCCATGACCTAGATGCCCTCCTTCCACATCTCACGGAAGGACTTGGGGGCGAGGGGCGGCAAGTCCCGGCTGTTCGTCCAGGCGCCGAGAGGTCCCGGCATCGGCCTTATGGAGCCGTCCTTCACGGCCGGCTTCTGGGCCAGGCGGGCCGCCTTCGAGCCGATGTTGTAGAGGGCGGGGCTCTTCATACCCCTCTCAAAGCCCTTGAAGGCGAGCTCCTGGGCCTTTCCGGCTATACCCTCGTCCACCTGGCGGTTGCGGAGCTTGAGGAGGAGGTCGTGGAGCGGGATGCCGACCGGGCAGGCCTCCCAGCAGGCGCCGCAGAGGCTGGAGGCGTGCGGGAGGTCCTTCGCCTCCTCGCCGCCCTTCAGGAGCGGGGTGATGACCGCGCCGATGGGGCCAGAGTAGGTCGAGCCGTAGGCGTGGCCCCCCGTCTGGCGGTAGACGGGGCAGACGTTCAGGCAGGCGCCGCACCGGATGCAGTAGAGCGCCTCCTCGAACTCCGTGCCGAGCAGTTCCGAGCGGCCGTTGTCCATGAGGATCAGGTGAAACTCCTCGGCACCGTCGATCTCACCCGGACCGCGCGGCCCGGTGACGAAGTTCGTGTAGACGGTCAGCTTCTGGCCCGTGCCGCTCCGGGCGAGGAGCCTGACGAATACCGACAGGTCCTCGAAGCGCGGGACGAGCTTCTCGATGCCCATCACGACGACGTGGACCGGCGGAACGCTGGTGACGAGCCGGCCGTTGCCCTCGTTCGTCACCGTGGCTATGGTGCCGGTCTCGGCGACGCCGAAGTTGGCGCCGGTGATGCCGATGTCGGCGGCGAGGAACTTCTCGCGCAGCCGCTCGCGGGCGAAGGAGCCGAGGGCCTCGACGTCGGGGGGGAGCCTCTCTCCGGCGGTCTCCGAGAGGATCTCGGTGATGCGGCGGCGGTTCATGTGGAGGATGGGGCCGACGATGTGGGACGGGGTGTCGCCGGCGAGCTGGGCGATCCACTCCCCGAGGTCCGTCTCCACGATCTCGAGGTCGAGGTCCGCGTAGTCCTCCTCGAGCCTCCTGTTCAGCTCGATCTCCTCGGTCGCCATGCTCTTGGACTTGGCGAGGACCTTCGCCCCGCGCCTGCGCGCCAGGTCGCCTATGTACCTCACCACATCCTCGCCGCTCTCCGCGAAGAACACGTTGCCCCCGCGGGCCTCGACGGCGTCGGCCATCTGGCCGAGGTAGCGGTCGAGGTTCGCCATGGTCTCCTGCTTTATGTGGTAGGCCCGCTCCCTGAGTTCCGGCGCCTCCGGCAGCGCGTTCAACACGGCGTTGCGGCCAGCCACGGACTTGTTGGTGAAGAGCTCCACGGAGTCGTGGAGTTGCTCGTCCGCCACGGCGGCCTTGGCCCTGGCGTTGAAGCCCTCGACGGGGCTCGTAATGCCCTCGCGGCGCCTGTCTTCGGTGTCGCGCCGGCGGGCCGGCTTCCGCGTCTCCAAACCTATCCCCCGTTCCCGTCGAGTACCTGGGCGAGGTGCAGCACGCGCGTGCGGTGCCCCGTGCGGTCCAGTCGCCCTTTTATGTGCATCAGGCAACTCGAGTCGCACGAGACGAGCGTGTCGGCCCCGCTCTCGTCGAGCGCCTTTATCTTCTCGTCGGCCATCGCCACCGAGACGTCCGGCATCTTTACCGAGAACGTCCCCCCGAAGCCGCAACACAGCTCCTCGTTGCGCCATTCCACGAGGTCGAGGCCCTCGACGTTCTGCAACAACTCCCGCGGCTCGTTCAGTACGCCGAGCTCCCGCCGCTGGTGGCAGCCGGTGTGGAAGACGGCCCTGCCGCCGAGCCTCGCGCCGAGGTCCTTCACGCCGAGCACGTTGACCAGGAAGTCCGAAAACTCCCTGACGCGCGGGGCGAGCGCCCCGGAGCGCGCCCGCTCGTCCGGGTTCTCGTCGAAGATGAAGGGGTAGTAGTGGCCCACCATCGTGGTGCAGGAGCCGGAGGGGCAGACGACGTAGTCCCAGTCCCCGCCCTCGAAGACGTCCATGAAGTGGCGGGCGACGCCGCGGGCCTCGTCGAAGAAGCCTGAGTTGAAGGCGGGCTGGCCGCAGCAGGTCTGGCCCTTGGGGTAGACGACCTCGACGCCGAGCCGGCGCAGGACGCGCACCACGCTCACCCCGACCTCCGGGTTTACGAGGTCCACGTAGCAAGGCACGAAGAGGGCTACCTTCACAGTTCACGACCTTTCCACCGCGAGACTCTCCCGTGCCAGTATAGCAACGCAAAGGGAGCGGTCAGTTGACCGCTGCCGACCGGCGGCTCGCGGCTTCGGCGGGGGGCCGATTGCTCTAGAATGGTCCCGGGAAAGAGCGCGGTTCGAGGCGAGAGGTTCGTGAAGGCGCATCCGGCGGACACGGTCCCGCCTCTCCTGACGCCGCGAGACGAACCGGGGGTGAGAGCGTGCAGACGGAGAGGCCGGTCTACGAGGAGATAGAGGAGCTGCTCAGGGGCGTGGAGTTTCCCCGCCTCGCGCTCGTCGAGCAGGACGCCGAGTCCCCGGCGGCCCTCTCGGACATCAGGGGGGCGGTAAGGGAGGCGCTCGAGGGCGTGGAGCTGCCGTCAGGCTCGGTGGCCGTAGGGGTGGGGAGCCGGGGCGTCGGCCGTATAGCGGAGATCGTCGCAGGGCTCGTGGACGTCCTGAAAGGGGCCGGGGCCGAGCCGTTCGTGGTGCCGGCGATGGGGAGCCACGGGGCCTCCACCGCAGAAGGGCAGGCTGAGGTGTTGCGGCACCTCGGGGTGGACGAGGAGTCCGTGGGGTGTCCCATCCGGGCGACGATGGAGTCCGTCAGGATCGGGGAGACGCCGGGCGGCGTCGAGGTCTTCATGGACCGCAACGCCTATGAGGCCGACTCGGTCGTGGTGGTCAACAGGATCAAGCCCCACACCGCGTTCCGCGGCACGGTCGAGAGCGGCCCGACGAAGATGCTCGCCATCGGGCTCGGCAAGCAGCGGGGGGCGTACTCGATCCACTCCGCCGGCTGGCACGCCATCCACGAGACCATCCCCCAGGCAGCCCGCGTCGCCGTCGAGACCGGCAAGGTCGCCTTCGGCCTCGCCGTGCTCGAGAATGCCGACGAGGAGCCGTACAGGGTCGCCGCCATCCCGGCCGGGAGCCTGGAACAGGCGGAGGCGCCGCTGCTCGAAGAGGCCAAGGAGAAGCTCCTCCGGCTGCCGTTCGATGAGTTGGACGTACTCGTCGTGGACGAGATCGGCAAGAACGTCAGCGGCGACGGGGCTGACCCGAACGTGACCGGTCGCTACCCGACGACCGCGGCCTCCGGGGGGCCCAAGATAGAGCGCGTCGTCTTTCTCGGCCTCACCGAGGAGACCGGCGGCAACGCCAACGGCCTCGGGGCCGCCGACGTGGTGACCGAGCGCCTGGCGGGCGCCATGGACCGCCCCTCCACCTACATGAACGCCCTCACCTCGACGACGCCCGTCCCGGTAAAGACACCTATGGTCATGCCGACCGACAGGATGTCGCTCGCCGCAGCCCTCACCATGTGCGCCGGCGTCTCCCCGGCGGAGGCCCGGATCGTTCGCGTCCAGAACACGCTCAAGCTCCGCCGCATGTGGGTCTCCGAAGCCCTGCTCGAAGAAGTGGAGAGAGACGAGAGGCTGAGGGTGATCGAAGGCCCGCAGCCCATGCGTTTCGACGAGCACGGCACGCTGGCCTGAGCCGGCGCCAGGGCGCGAGCACGCGTGTTTGGCCCCGGGATTGGTCCGAAACCGCCCCTAATCGGTACAGGTGGTAGCGAGAGTGCGAACGTGGAAAGGCGACCATGATCCAGGAACAACAGCAGACGCAAATAGAATCGGAGCCGCGCAGCAGCCGGGCACACTGGCTGCTGGAGCTGGCCGGTATAGGGGCCTTCACCGTGCTGGCGGTCCTCATGGTGCAGCAGATCTACCTCGGCGCGGCGGCCTTCGAATACGCGTGGCTCCTGCCAGCCGTCGCCGTCGCGGCCTATCTGGCGGCGGACCTCGCCTCCGGCTTCGTCCATTTCCTGGCGGACAACTTCGGGTCGGAGAGGACCCCGATCCTCGGCCCCAACTTTATCGGGCCTTTCCGGGACCACCACGTGGACCCGAAGGGCATCACGCGCAACGACTTCGTGGAACAACGGGAACAACTGCCTGGCGAGCGTCCCGTTCATGCTGCTGGTCTGGCTCTCGGTGCCGATAGCCACGACGGCCTGGGGCTACCTCTTCGGCGCGTTCTTCCTGATGGTCTGCCTGGCCGTCTTCCTGACCAACCAGTTCCACAAGTGGGCGCACTTAGAAACGCCCCCGGGCTGGGTCAGGAGGCTGGGGGTGTGGGGCCTGATCCTCTCCAAGGAGCACCACGACGTCCACCACGAGAGCCTCTACGACACCTACTACTGCATCACCGTCGGCCTCTGGAACCCGCTGCTCGACAAGACCCGCTTCTTCGAGCGGGCCGAGCGCCTGATCCGGCGCACCATACCAGGCACCGACCCCCTCCTCCGCTCCGAGCGGGACGGTAGCCTGAACGGTTAGGGCTACCCACCCCTCATATCCACGTCACGGTCCCGGGGACGCATCTCTTCGGCGGCCTGGGACCGGTCAGGATATCCTCTGGTCCGTCGCGGTTTGACCGGGCCCGTCCCCTCCGCCAACATTAGTGCCAGGCGACGGGAGGAGCGGACCATAAAGACGGTGCTTTGCTACGGCGACTCGAACACGTGGGGCTTGGACCCCGAGGCGGGGGGACGGTTCGGGCCCGACGTGCGCTGGCCCGGGGTGCTGCGGCGGACGCTCGGCGGGGAGTTCTGGGTGATCGAGGAGGGCCTCGGCGGGAGGACGACGGTCAGGGACGATCCCATCGAGGGCGACCACAAGAACGGCAGGACGTACCTGATGGCCTGCTTGGAGTCCCACAAGCCCATCGACCTGATGACGATCATGCTCGGCACCAACGACCTGAAGGCGCGCTTCGCGGCCTCGGCCTCCGACATAGCGCAAGGGGCCGCGTCGCTCGCGGAGATGGCGCTCAGGAGCGGGTGCGGTCCAGGGGACGGGGCGCCGGTGGTCGTCCTGATCTCACCCCCACCCGTCGGAGAGCTCACCGACATGGCCGAGATGTTCGAGGGCTCCGGGGAGAAGTCCAGGAGGTTCTCCGAACACTACCGGCGCTTCGCCGAGCAGTCCGGCTGCGGGTTTCTGGATGCCTCGGAGTTCATCACCTCAAGCGACATCGACGGGATCCACCTCGAAGCCGGCGAACACCACAGGCTCGGAGAGGCCGTCGCCGACCACGTCCGGTCGGCGCTCGGATGAGGCCGGGCTCAAAGCAAGATAGCCAACACCAGGGAGCAGCGAGATGGTAAACGCCACGGACCCCGCGTCCAGGAAGTTGTTGGGAGGCACGGGCCTCTACGTCTCACCGGTATGCGTCGGATGCGCCCCTCTGGGTGACATGCCGGAGACGTTCGGGTACGGGGTGGACGAGGAGAGGACATCCCGGACGCTCGAAGCCGTCCTGGAAGGACCCATCAACTTCCTCGACACCGCCGCTTCCTACGGCGACGGCGAGAGCGAGCGCCGCATCGGCGAGGTGCTGGGGCGGAGGGGCGGGTTGCCTGAGGGCGTCGTGCTCGCCACCAAGGCCGACCGGGATCTCCAAACCGGCGACTTCTCCGGCGAGCAGATGCGCCGCTCCGTCGAGCGCAGCCTGAAGCTTCTCGGGTTGGACCGTCTACAGCTCTGCTACCTCCACGACCCCGAGCACGAGAGCTTCGAGAACATCATGGCGCCCGGCGGGCCGGTGGAGGTTCTGCGGGATCTCAAGAACGAAGGCGTCATCGAGCACCTCGGCGTGGCCGGCGGGCCGATAGACATGGAGATCCGGTACGTCGAGACCGGGCTCTTCGAGGCGGTTATCACCCACAACCGCTACACCTTACTGGACCGGAGCGCAGAGCCCCTGCTCGACGTCGCCGCCGAGAGGGGCATAGCCCTCCTCAACGCCGCCCCCTACGGCAGCGGCATCCTCGCCAAGGGCCCCGATGTCTACCCCCGCTACGAGTACCGGGAGGCCCCGGGGGAGATGGTAGAGAGGGCCAGGGCCATGCAAGAGGTATGCCGGCAGTTCGGCGTGCCGCTGGCGGCAGCCGCCCTGCAGTTCTCGATGCGGGACCCCCGGATCTCCTCCACCATCGTCGGCATGACCCGGCCGGAGCGGGTCGGGCAGACGCTCGAGTTGGCCGCCGAGCCTATCCCGGATGAGCTGTGGGAGAGGCTCGACCGGCTGGGCTAACGCCCCGGTCTGATCACGGCCCGCCGCGCGATGAACGCGCCCGCCGCCAGCAAGGCGAGGGCGGCCATCGCGACGATGCGCGTCTGTCCGGCTCCATCTTCGATGCTCTCGGATGGGGCGCCTCCGGTCTCCGGCAGGGAAGCCGTAGGCTGGCCGAGCAGCCGCAGGTCCGACTCGGAGGCCGCCAGCGGTTTGGTCTCCCCGCAGGCGACGTTCGTCAGCGGCGCGTCGGGTCCCTTCGCGCGCGAGGCGTAGACGAGGTAGGCCTCTCCTTCTTCGAACGAGTTAAAGCAGTTGACGCCGTCCCCCTGCCCGTAGACGTCCACCGTCTCCGCGGTGGCGCCCTTCCAGGAGTCCTCCACCGCGAAGTTGATCCGGCCGGGGGCCGCCATAATGCCGCTCCCCGCGCTCGCGTCCTCGTCGATGCTCCGAACCTCGCCCGAGAACACGGCGTCGGCGTTTCTTATGTCGTTTTTGAGGGGCACATCCGCGCAAGAACAGGCGTACGCCGGCCCCGCGCCGACGGTCACGAGCAGGAGGCTCATCACCAGGGCCAGGACAACAGAACCCACCCGCATCCGCGTCGCCACCACGTTCGGCCTCGCTCTCCGTTTGGACCCGTGCATTACTTGTACAAATGAACCAGGAGATCGGTTCCCGCCCTCCTCAGTTCATCAACTGGCCGCCGTTGACCTCGATGATCTCCCCGACCAGGTAGTTCGCGGCCGGGGAGGCGAGGAACGCCACGACGGAGGCTGTCTCCTCGGGCGTACCCTCGCGGCCCAGCGGGATCGCGTTCTTGAAGTTCTCGCGCACCTCAGGGGGCGTGAAGCGGTCGTGGAAGGGGGTGGTTATGATGCCGGGGGCGACGCCGTTTACGAGGATGTTCTCGGAGACGAGTTCTTTGGCCATCGCGCGGGTGAGGGTGCTGACGCCGCCCTTGGCGGTGGCGTACGCGACGGAGCCAGGCCCGCCCCCGTTGCGGGCGGCGACGGAGGTCATGTTGACGATGCGCCCGGCGCCCCGGCGCTTCATCATCGGGAGGACGGCCCGGGAGCAGAGGTAGATGCTTTTGAGGTTGACGTCCATCACCCTGTCCCAGAGGTCCTCGGTCATCTCGGAGAGGGTGCGACGCTCCACGAGGGAGCCCGCGTTGTTGACGAGGACGTCGAGCCGGCCGTAGCGGTCCTCTATCTCCCCGACCATCCGGTCTACCTCGCCGGAGTCCGACACGTCCCCCCCGACGAGCATCGCCTCGCCGCCGGAGGACGAGATGCCTTCCGCGACCTCCCTCGCCTCGTCCTCGCTCGCGTTGTAGTGGACGACCACCCGGCGTCCCTGCTCGGCGAGAGCCTCGGCCACGGCGCGGCCGATACCGGTGCTGCTGCCCGTCACCCACGCGACCTCTTCAGAAAACTTCACGATCTGTTACCTCCCTGTGATCTCCTCCCTGTAGTATGGATGATCCGGCAACATGGGGCATGCAAGCCGGAGGGGCGACAGAGGAGGAAGCGTAGTGGACTTCGTGGATCTCCAGCGGCGGCGGGCGGAGCGGGCGCAGGCCAGCCGAGAGCCCGAGAGCACCCGGCGCCGGGCCGCCCACGACCCCCTCCTTCTCGTGGGAACGGGTTTCGTCCTGGGTTCGTCCATCTCCTACTTCTACTTCCACATGCTCTACATGAGCGGTCTCTCCGCCCTGTTGCCGTTCGTGGCCGCGGTCGCACTGCTCCTCTACGCCGGCCGGTCCCTGCTGCGACCAGAAACCGGGAGCAACAGGGCGAAGATAGGCTCGGAGAAGCAACTGCTGATGGCGCTCCAGGACGCGGGCGGCACCATCACGCCCGTCGAGGCGGCGCTCGAGACCTCGCTCACCGTGGATGAGGCCGAGGAGATCCTGACCCGCTTCGCCGACCGCGGCCACCTCATGGTCCGGAGCCAGGACGGCACCCTCCTCTACACCCTGCCCGGCAGACGGTACACCGCAGACCCGCGGACGGTCTAGCGCGTCCCTCAAGAGCGAAACTGAAGCCTCAAAACCTGAAGCCTAGAACCTAACACCTACGTCTCCTGCGACGGGCCCATCCCCTCTTCGAAGACGCGCAGGATGCCGGAGTCGTCCTCCCCGCCGAAGCCCATGGAGGAGCCGGTCTCGTAGAGCCGGTGCGCCGCGTCCGAGAGTGGCGTGGCGAAGCCGCGTTCGGCGGCTGCCTCGCGGACGAGGCCCATGTCCTTGACGAAGATGTCCAGCGCGCTCCTCGGCGGCAGAAACCGGCGGTCGAGCATCCTGCGGCCCCTGTCTTCGAGCATGAAAGAGCCGGCCGCGCCGTGCCGGATCGTCTCGTGCACGGACTCCGGGTCGAGCCCGAGCGCCTCCGCGTAGGCGAGCGCCTCCCCCGCCGCGGCGATGTGGACGCCGCAGAGAAGCTGGTTGACGAGCTTCACGGACTGCCCGTCCCCCGCCGACGGCCCGCAATGGACCACCGTGGAGCCCACGGCGTCGAGGACGGAACGAAGCCCCGCGAAGAGGTCTTCCGGCCCCCCCGCCATGATGAGCAGGTCTCCCCGCTCCGCCCGCGCGACGCCCCCGCTCACCGGCGCGTCGAGGAGCCGTAGTCGCCTCTCGGAGAGACGCCCATCCAGGGCCCGGATCGGCTCGGGCCCCACCGTGCTCATGACGACGACGGGGGTCCCTGGGGCGAGCGCCTCGGCGGCCCCGTTCTCGCCAAAGAGGGCGGCCCCGGTCTGCTCGGCGTTCACCACCATAAGAACGAGGGCGTCGGCGTCCTCCGAGGCCTCGCGGGGCGAGCGGGCGACCGTCGCCCCCAGATCCACCAACGGCCGCGTATTCTCCTCGCGCACATCGAAGACGTTGAGGCCAAATCCGGCGGAGAGGAGGCTCTGCGCCATCGGGGCGCCCATGGCGCCGAGGCCGACGAAGGCAAGGTTTTGCATCTAGTCTCCCCTCAGGATCTCGATAACCCTCGCAAGCGAGTCGGGCCCTCCGACGTTGCCCGCGAAGATGACGTAGGGCAGGCCGGGAAAGGCGCTCTCCTCTGGCAAGACCCAGACAGAGACTATCCCAGGCAGCATCTGCCCGGCCACCTCGGCCCGCCTGACCCCGAGCCCGCGCGTCCCGACGTCGCTCGAGGTGATACCGCCCTTCGCCACCACGAACGCCAGGGGCGCCTCCCTGTCCACCCGGCGCATCACCTCCACGAGCGCGTCGGAGACCGCCCGCCCTACCTCGAACCCCGTCCTCCCCGGACCACCCCCCACGACCTCCCGGCTCGTGTACACGACGACCTCGGATTCGGCCAGTCCCGCGTTCACCTCAGTGGCCGCCCGCTGTATCTCGGCCTCGCGCTCCGCGTCTTCCAGCAACCGCGGCACCGAGAGCTCGACGCCGCGCACCCCCTCCAGGGCGAGCGCGTATCCGAGCTGGCGCGTGGTCATATCGACGTGCGACCCGACCAGTACGAGCCCGTGCCCCCGGCGCGGGCGCCGCCGGTACAGCTCCTCCGGGCTCAAGGGGCCCTTCTCGGGGATGCCGCCCCTGGCCCTGACGAAAGAAGGTCCCGTGCGGTACAGGAACCTCTTTCCCTCCCCCTCAGCGTCGAGCAGGCCGAGGACGAAGACCTCGAGGTCGGCGTAGGAGGCCGCGTTCACGACGACGGGACGGCCGCCGGCAACGTCGCTTAGGATCTCCGCCACGCGTTCAGGCCCGCCCTCCCGGATATCCGCGAGGCCCACGCTGATCACTTCGGAGGCCGGGAAGCGGCCCGCGGTCTTCTCCTCGACCCAGTCGCGCAGGTTCGACGCGGAGTACCCGAAGCTGGCGTCGCGGGCGAACTCCGTCTCCCCGGCGGGGACCAGCCGCTCCCCCTGGCGTACCCAGTGGGTGTCGTCCGCGGTCAGGCGTCCGGCCTCCAGGTAGCAGGGGCAGAGGATCACGCCGTCGACGTCCGTACCCAGTCCCTCCGCGAGCGCGTCCGTCTCCGCCGGGAAGTGGCCCCGCAGGGTCGAGTCGCCCCGGCTCGTCACGACGAAGTCCGTCCCGGTCCCTTCTGCTGCGGCGGCCAGGTTGGTGGCGACCTCGCGGTTCATCGCGTACGCCTCCTCCTCGGGGAGGCTGCGCGAGTTGGTGAGGACGTAGAACGTCGGGGAGGGCTGTTCGAGGGCCCAGCGGAGGTCCTCGACGGTCCACGTCGTCAGGACGGGGACGCCGTGGACCGTCTGGGTGCCGGTAGGGTCGTCGTCGAGGACGGCGACCCTACGGCCTCCGCCCACCACGCGCTCCCGTATTACCTCCAGCGCGTCCGGGAGGCGCGCCTCCTGTGGCTGCGAAGCGAGGTATTCGGCCGCGTCGACCGGCCCGACCAACGCCGGGACTCCTAGAAGCCGCCGGCGTTGAGGAGTTGGATCTGTCGCCCGTCCTTGCTGGCCGTCCCCGGGACGGTGGCCGCCGCCTTGATGGCCCCCTCGACCGTAGCGGGGCTCGCGCCGGTGTTCTTGGAGAGGTACAGGGTCCCCGCGCCGCCCACGTGCGGGGAGGCCATCGAGGTGCCGGAGAAGGTCGTCGTCCCGCCCCCGTTCTTGGTCGAGAGGACCCCCACACCAGGCGCCCAGACGTCCACGCAGGAGCCGAAGTTGCTGAAGGAGGCCTCCCTGTTCTGGGAGTCGGTCGCGGCCGTGGTCGTCACGCCGTTGCTCGTCCCGGCCCGGGCGGGCGAGGAGGTGCAGGCGTCCACACCCTCGTTGCCCGCCGCCAGGGCGTAGAAGACGCCGCTCGCCGCCGACCTCTTGACCGCATCGTCGAGGGCCAGGCTCGCGCCGCCGCCGAGGCTCATGTTCGCCATGGCCGGCTTCTTCGCGTTCGCCGTGACCCAGTCGACACCCCGGATCACCCCGGACGTGCTCCCCGACCCGCTGCAGCTGAGCACCTTGACCCCGGTCAGCGGAGCCCCGGGGGCCACGCCGACCACATCAGATGTATTGTCCCCGGCCGCCACTGTACCGGCGACGTGCGTGCCGTGGCCGTTGCAGTCCCTGTTCGGCCCGCCGGCGAAGTTGGTGTGGCCCACCACGTTGAGGTCCGGGTGGCCCGCGTCGATGCCGGTGTCTATGACGTAGGCGTTTACGCCCGAGACCGCGCCCGTACCGTCCCCGGCCCGCGTGGAGCTGGTGTCGGCGTCGATGCGGTCTATGCCCCAGGGCAGCGTCTGGGCGACGGTCTTCATCACCCCGTCGCGCTCGACGTAGTCAACCCGGCCGTCGGCGCGCACAGCGTCCAGGCGGGCCTCCGGTATGGTCGCCGAGAAGCCCTTGAGGGCGTTGCGGTAGACGAACCCGACCTCCGCGTTGGCGCGGCCGGAGATCTCACCCGCCACCCGCGCCGGCTCCTCCACCCCGCCCTCGAGCACCACGATAAAGCGGCCCCTGGCCCCATCTTCCGGCGGCTGCGTGAGCGCCATCCCGGCCGACATGCACACCAGCGCCGCCATCAACCCGAACAGAACAGAGACCCGTCTCACGACCGCTTCCCCTCCTCGACGCCCCGAAGGCGCCACTATAGCACGCAACGGTCGGGACAAACCACCACCGGCCGGGACCGACCCGCGACCGGCCGGGACCGACCCGGGCAGGGTCCCAGGCCCCAGGTTCTGGGGCGCCAGGAGTCTCCTTCTCCTCAAAACCTCAAAACCTCGTGCCTCGGCGCTAGTGGTTGTGGCGCGGCGTCTCGGAGGCTACGCCGCGGTACTTGAGGGCCATCTCCATGACCCCCCCGCCGTCGAGCTGGCCTACATGGTCGCGGTAGAGCTCCTGCCAGGGCGTGCGGCTCTCGGGGACGGGAGGGGTGCCCTCCTCGCGTCTGCGGCGCTCTATCTCGTCCTCCGCGACCAGCGCGTCGCAGCGCCCGGCGTTAAGGTCTATGCGGACGGTGTCCCCGGTCTTGAGCCAGGAGAGCCCGCCCCCGGCCGCGCTCTCGGGGGCGGCGTTCAGGATGGAGGGGCTGTCCGAGGTGCCCGACTGGCGGCCGTCGCCGATGGTGGGGAGGGTGTTTATGCCGCGCTTGAGCAGCCTGTCCGGCGGCTGCATGTTCACGACCTCGGCCGAGCCGGGCCACCCGAGGGGGCCTGCGCCCCGGATCACCAGGATGGTCCCCTCGTCGATGTCGAGGTCGGGGTCGTTGATGCGGTGGTGATAGTCGTCCGAGCCGTCGAAGACGACCACCCGGCCCTCGAAGACGCCCTCGCCCTCGGGGTCGGCGAAGTACCGCTGCCGGAACTCCTCTGAGATAACGCTCGTCTTTATGATGGCGAAGTCGAAGAGGTTGCCCGAGAGCACCCTGAAGCCGGCCCGCTCCTGCAAAGGCTCGTCGTGCGAAGAGATCATCTCCCGGTCCCGGCTCTCCCGGCCCGCCACGTTCTCGGCCAGCGCCCGCCCGGTGACGGTCGGCACCCCGCCGTCGATCTTCCCGGCCCGAATAAGCTCCGTCACCACCGCCGGCACGCCCCCGGCCCTGTGGAACCGCTCGCCGAGGTACGAGCCTGCGGGCTGCATGTTGACGAGCAGCGGCACGTCGTACCCGTGGTTCCAGTCCTCCGGCGCGAGGTCCGCCCCGGCGTGGCGGGCCATCGCCGCGATGTGCGGCTGAGCGTTGGTGGATCCCCCGATGGCCGTGACGGCCACGATGGCGTTCAGGAACGCCTGCCGCGTCAGGATCTTGGAAGGCCGCAGGTCCTCGTGGGCCATCTCGACGGCGCGACGCCCCGTCTCGTAGGCCATCTGGCCCCGCTCGCGGTACGGCGCGGGGATGGCCGCGCACCCCGGCAAGGACATACCCAGCACCTCCGCCACGGCGTTCATCGTCGAGGCGGTGCCCATCGTATTGCAGTGTCCCGCCGAGGGCGCGGAGGCGAGCGCGGTCTCGTAGAACTCCTCCTCGTCGATCTGTCCGGCCGCCAGGCGGCGCCGGCTCTTCCAGATCGCCATCCCGGACCCGACAAGCTCCCCCTCGAACCAGCCGTCCAGCATCGGGCCGCCCGAGAGCACGATCGCCGGTATGTCCACCGTCGAGGCGGCCATGATGGCCGCGGGCGTCGTCTTGTCGCAGCCGGTGGTCAGCACGACGGCGTCTATCGGGTAGCCGTAGAGCGTCTCCACGAGCCCCAGGTAGGAGAGGTTCCGGTCGAGGGCCGCGGTCGGGCGGCGGCAGTTCTCGAAGACCGGGTGGACGGGAAACTCCATCGGTATCCCCCCGGCGTCCCGGATGCCCTCCTTCACGCGCACCGCGAGGTCCAGGTGGTGCCGATTGCACGGCACGAGGTCGCTTCCCGTCTGGGAGATCCCTATGACGGGCCGGCCGGAGCGCAACTCGTCCGGTGTGATCCCGTAGTTCATGAACCGCTCCAGGTAGAGCGCGGTCTGATCCATCCGGTCCGACCCCTCGAACCAGTCTCGCGACCGGAACCGACGCCCGTCCGTCATCCGCTACTCCTCGCTCCGCATAGGCGGCGTGGCCGTCGAGGTCTTGCCGAGGGCCTGGATCATCGTCGGCACCATCGTTAGCTCCGGCACGTAGGCGCGGGGCGGGAGCGCGGCGAGGAAGAGGCAAGCCCGCGCGACGTCTTCCGGTTTGAGGCTGGCGTCCCTGACCTCCCGGGGCGGTGGTTCCGGACGGTTGTCCAGTATGGGGGTATCCACGATGCCGGGCAGGACGGCGGTGAAGCGGACGCCGTTCTGGTGTTCCTCGAAGCCGGCGGCGTGGGCGAGCTCGGTCATGCCGGCCTTCGAGGCCTGGTAGGCTGGGCCCGAGGCGTCGGGCCAGGAGCCTGAGACGCTGCTGACGAGGACGGTGAGGCCCCGGGAGACGCGCAGGTAGGGCAGGGCGGCGCGGACGGCGTAGAACGCGCCGGAGAGGTTCACGGAGATCATGGCGTCCCAGCTCTCGCCCGTGAGCTGCTCCAGCCGCCGCTCCGGGAAGTTCATGCCGGCGGCAACCACGAGCACGTCTATGCCGTCGGAGTCGCCTATCCCTTCAAGGGTGCGCCTGACGGCGGCCTCATCGGAGATGTCAAGCTCGTGGGCGGTGATGGCGCGGCCTTCGGCGCCGTCCTCGATAGCACCTTTACGGCGGGCGGCGGCGTGGACCGTGGCCCCTGAATCGGCAAAGAGGTTGGCGGTGGCGAGACCGATGCCGCTGCTCGCCCCGATCACGACCGCCGACTTGCCCGAGAGCGTCGCGTCCTGCATCTAGGCCCCCGATCCCGAAAGGAACACCTTTATCTGCGCCGACGGACCCCTGACGAGGTCCGCGAAGGCGCCGGGTCCCTCCTCGAGCGCCAGCACCGGGGGCAGCTCCCCGATGCCGGCCTCACCTTCGACGAGCCACGAGAGCGCCTGCTCGAAGTCTTCGGCGGTGTAGGCGTAGGAGCCTTGCAGGTCGATCTGCCCGCGCACCAAGCCGTGGAACCCGAGCGTCGAGTCGTCGTCGTGCAGCCCGATAAACACCGCCCGTCCGCCCGGACGCAGGAGATCCAGCGCCATCTTTCGCGTCACCTCGGCGCCCACGGCGTCTATGACGAGGTCGGCCCCGAGCCCCTCGGTGGCGCTTTCGAGCGCCCGCCCGACCTCCTGCCCTGAGGCGTGCACCTCCTTCGCCCCGAGGGCGAGGGCATGGTCACGCCGCCCCTCGTGGGGCTCGACGGCATATACCTCGGGGACGCCGTCCAGCACGGCGGCCTGCAGGCACATCAGGCCGATGGTGCCGGCCCCGATCACCACCGCGCGCTCGACCGGGTGGCCGCCCGCCGTCCCGAGCCTCGCGACGTGGACGCCGTTCGCCAAAGGCTCGGCGAGCGCGCCCGTCCGGGCGTCCACGCCCTCGGGCAACGGGTAGACGTTCGCGGCGGGGGCGAGCGTGTACTCTGCGAAGCCGCCCGGCGAGTGGATGCCCACGAGCTTGCGGTTCGGGCAGAGGTTCGTGAGCCCGGCCCGGCACAGCGGGCACGTCCCGTCCGAGGAGAGGGGGTTCACCGCCACCGTTTGGCCGAGGAGGCCTTCGTCCGCGCCGTCCCCGACCTCCGTGACGGTGCCGGCGAACTCGTGGCCCATCACCAGCGGCGGGGTGCGGTTGCCCATCTTACCGAGGTAGCCCTCGATCTCCGACCCACAGATGCCGGTCGCCTCCGGGCGGACGACCACCTGTCCCGGCCCGACCTCGGGGACCCCCATCTCCTCCACGGACATCTCCTCCGGGCCGTGCCAGACGATCCCTCTCATGCTCCCACCTCTCCATCGCGTGCCGTGCCCGCAATTATTCTACGTCTGCCGCCCCCGCGCTCACTTCAGCGCGGA